>JAZSCX010000031.1:0-6019 GCA_045530865.1 Candidatus Avilachnospira sp. | reverse complement strand
CCGACACGATTCGAACGTGCGACCTACAGAGTCGGAGTCTGTCACTCTATCCAGCTGAGCTACGGGCGCATACCAATTCAGCCCATTGATTATATCAGATGATACCCATTTTGTAAAGAGGCAAAACAAGAAACAGGATTTTGCTTGTCATGTCGTTTTTTTTGTGATACCATAAGGATAATGTCCAAAAACGTTGGGGAGGCCGGAAATATGGCTGATATCACCAGATTCCGCACATCCATGGGCGGCTTTAACCGCGCGGATGTGGCAAATTATATGGAAGCAATGGCCGCGGAACACAGCCGTGTCAAAAAACAGCTTCAGGAAGAAAATGATTCTCTCTCTGCCCGTCTGGCGGAGCTGGAGCAGAAATCCGCCGCGCAGGAAGCCCTGCTGCAGGAGCTGCAGAAAAAGCTGACCGATACCGAAACCGCCCTGTCCTCCACGGAAGCCGCGCTGGAGGAAGCGCTGGTCATGATCGAGGAGCAGGACGCTCTCCGGGCCGCACAGGCAGCGGAAACCGAACAGGCAGAGCAGAATCCCGACTACGCCGCCATGGAGCTGGAGGCCTACCGCCGTGCCGAGGCCATGGAACGAACCGCACAGGAGCGGTCTGTCCGGATGCGCCGGAAAGTCAGCGACTTTCTGGATACCCTCTCTGCCCGCTATGAGCAGACCGGTCAGGAAGTGGAAGCCCTCAGTGAGGACATCCAGACCAATCTGAAGCGGCTGCAGGAAACCCTGTCGGATCTGGATCTGATTTTTGAAGAAGCCTCCGGCCACTTCGATATGCTGGACGCCGACGAGCTCCCAGAAGAAGAATAACCTCCGAACACCCGGTTTTCCGGGTGTTCTTTTTGTTTCAACGCCGCACCCTCAGAAATATATCTCCGCCGCCATATTGCCGTAGGTGTACCAGCACACGGCCTTTTTCATCAGATCCTCCGTCACGCCGAACCGCTCCGCCAGATCAAAAAGGCTCTCGCAGCCCTCCGCCACGGCTTCATCCAGTTCATCCTCCGTGACAATGGCCGCCACCGCCCATTTGTCGGCCTTGTTCTCATGGCGCTGGCGGCTGTCAAAATCGGAATACCGATTGTAAAACGCGCCGGTCATGCAGTGCCCCAGCTCATGGGCCAACCTGACCCGCTCTTCTGCCTCGCAGGAAATTTTCGCCGGATCCAGCGCAATGTGACACTGCCCGTCGCTGTCCATCAGAGAAAGAGCCTCTCTGCTCTGCAGCCGAAAGAGATCTACCGTAATATTCTGTTGTTCCGCTAACCGGTAGAACTCCTGCAGCGCTCTCATTTTTGTCCTTTTTTCCTTTCCCGCACAAATTCCGCATACCGCAGAACATCCGCCAGATCGTCATCGCTGACCTCGGCGCAGTCGCCCCAGAGGGCAAACTTCAGTTCCGCATCCGTCCAGAGACGTCCGCCATGTTCGGCGGGCGTCTTTTCCAACCCCAGCAGATAATCGGTGGACACCTGAAAGAAATCCGCGATCTTCACCAGCAGTTCCTGCTTGGGAGCCGTGCCGTTGTTCTTCCATGCGGTCACACTGGCTCTGTTAAAGCCGATTTTTGCCGCAGCACCGCCGGGGGTCAGACCCTTTTCCGCGCACAGCGCACAAAACACATCGTAAAACATGAGTGGAACACCCTTTCGGTCACAAAATTTGGATGTTTGATGTTTTAAACAAACGAGTCTTGACATGTTTAAGATTATAAGCTATAATACTCACAGTTGGTTTATATCTTTAAACATTAAGCCGGATTGTTCCCACTCATCATACCACATTTGTTTGCAGATATCAACAACTTTTTTCGATTTCCGCAAAAACACTGTAACACATCAGCTGTCCCACTAATCGGACACCGTTCCCTCGGAAAGGAGGCCATCCATGCCCAGATATGCATTCGGTATCACTGTCCGCGCCCGTCTGTACCGGCTGCGGAAAACCCAGCGTCAGCTGGCAGCCGCCCTCGGCTATTCCCCATCCTACATTTCCATGATTCTCTCCGGCTCCCACCGGTCACCGGAGCTGCGCCGCCTGATCCTGTGCCAGCTGGATCAATGGGAGCAGACCCCATGACCGTTCCCGAGCCTTCCCTGACGCCGCCGGAGCTGCCGATCCCGCCGCTGCGGTGCTGTCTTTGCCTGCATCCTGTGCCGGATGCTCTTGGCCTGCACTATGGTCCGGTCTGCCGCCGCTGCCTGCAGGACTATGTCCGGCATCATTCCATGGATGACCTTTCCGCCCTGCTGTGCGCGGAAATTCTCACAGATGAACCTAACACAAAGGAGGTACCCAACCTATGATTCCCAGACCTATGCCCGATCCCTGTGCCGACTGCACCAACCGGCACGGCTGTCTTTCTTCCGAAACCTACAAATGTCCCCATTTTTCCGAGGTTTTCACCCGATACTGGGATGAAACCGTAGAATTTCTCCGGCAGCGGCTGCTGCAGGAGAGGGAGGTCTGACCATGTCCCTCAGCAGCCGGAACAAGCACACCCGGGGCCACCGGGAATTCGCCGCCCTGTGGCGGAAGCAGCCGCTTCCGCCATTGCGCTGCAGCCACGGTACTCTGGACTGCAGCCACCTGCCCGGGATCCATATTTCCGTTCGCCGGACGGAGCGGCTCCGGCTGGACGAAGCCATGGCGCAGGCAGTTCTGGAAGCTCGGAACCGCCTGCCCATACTGGCACACCGCAGCAGCCGCCAGCCGTGGCGAATCACCATGGATTTCCCCACCTTTGCGATGCTCTATGGCGGGTTTATTCAAAATTCCCCGCCCGGTCCAGCAGAACCAAAATCCGCAGCATATCATGGCTCAGATCCAGCTTCTGCCCATCTCCCTGCAGGATCTTCCGCTCCGTGAGCTTTTTTATGGTCTCTTGGCCCCATACCGGCACATCCTCCGGCCTGTCATATCGCTGCAGCATATCCCGAAACTCCTTCCATTGTCCGGCGTCCAACAGGGGCGCCGGACATTTTTTGCCTGTCACATCGTAGTGCCGGATCACCCGCTCCGGCGACACATCATACTTCTCCATCAGCTCCCGGATCAGTGCGGCAGCATTGTCCATGGTCTGAGGCAGAAAGTAGTATTCCCCGTTCTTGTCCCGGCGGCTGCAAAGCTCCACACCAATGGAGTTGCTGTTGCGGCACTCCGGGTGGGTGTAGACCATTCCGCCGCAGTGCCATGCCGCAAATGCCTCCGGCACACTGTTTACCGCCGTAGTCTCATCCACAAACCAGTGGGCCGAAGCCTCCACCCGGTTGTTCCTGAAGTAGATTCCGTTCCCCCGGGCAGTATCGCCGTTTCCGGCGGTATAATGCACCACGATGTATTTCACCTTCTTTGCCCGCAAACCGCCGTAATTGGCGGTGTTGCAGGCAATGGCCAGCTTGTTCACGCCGTGATCTCCGGCAGGCCGGCCACACTGGTCAGCAGGCTCAGAATACCCGCCAGCAGCGCCGCGGAACCCACCATGATCCAGTTGACCTCTCCCATGACCGCAGCCGTGCCGATGGTTGCCGCAGCAGTCTGGGCAACAGTCTTGATGGCACGCACCCCTGCGGCCTTAATCCACGTTCTCTTATTGTTCATCGCCGTACCTCCATATGTTCATCCGCACCCCTCCAGTCTCCCCTTGAGGGGAGGTGGCAGGCCGAAGGCCTGACGGAGAGGTGTCTGCTTGCGCTCTCTACGAAACAACTTCCCACTCCTGCACTTCCCTGTAGATCTTGTCGATAAAGGAATTGCCTTTCAGAGCCTTGTAGGCTTCGTATAGCATCACAAAATTTTCGTATTCATACTGCCGGATCTTTCCGTCCTGCCGGTGCCGGTAGTACATCCGCAGCATCTCACTGCGCAGTTGGCATTTTGTGCCGCTGGAAATCTTGCGCACATTGACGATCACCGGAATCACCACGCCCAGCAGGATGCTGATCTCGGTGATCAGTGTCGCAATTGCAGTCAGATCCAAGGTCTCACCGCCTTATCCGGCATAGCCGTATTTCGCCAGCACTTCCATAACCTCGTCAGACAGCACCTTCTTCAACTGACCATAGGGCAGCTCCATGATCTGCGATACGATGACATCCAGATCATTAGCCTTGTCCTTCTTCTCTGCGATCTTTGCCTTCAGGGCATCCAGTTCTTTTCGGTTCATGCCAGCACCTCCATCAGCTCTTCCAGTGCTTCCTCCGCAGTGATTTTTCCCATCTTCGCCGTTACCGTACCATTTCGGTTGTCGGTGATGGGGCCTGCCTTGCAGTAATCGGAATAATCCGTCTCCACGGGATCGGGAACAACAGGATTGCCGTCGGCATCCGCATATGCGCCGTGCTGCTGCACAAGGCTCCACTGCAGATCGTTCACAAACACCGCAGCCGCCTCCGCATAGGTCATTTCCAGTGTCACAGCGATGCTGCTTCTTCCGTTCCAGTCATTGTCCTGTGTCCGACCACGGAAGGTTGCCGGGTACAGGGTATCGTTGATTTTCAGATAGGTCATATTCCACATCCTCCTTATTCAGTGGTGATTTCAATTGAATAGGTTGCCATGTCTTCTTGGTAGCCAGTTGCTGTCAGGTCACTTGTAACAGTATGTGTGTAGGCCCACCACGAGTAAGCCCCAGCGACAATGTCTTGCGTAGCAACACCAACACCATCCAAGCTGATAGCGCTGGCGCCTTTGAAAGCCATATTGAATACGCGGCAATACATTTCCGTACCCTCCGAAACCTCAATGGTCTGCGCCGCATAATATTTCACACCGTCAATCGAAACATAGCAAGGTTGTTCGTTCCAGATGCCCGTCAGCGTCACCGTAAACATTTTTGTCAAGCCAATGTCCCGCTGTACACCGTCCACCAGTGTCAACCCCTTCTTCTGCTTCCGCTGCACACCGTCCACCAGTTCGAACCCGTTTTTCACCGTTCTTTGTACGCCGTCAACCAAAGTTCCGTGTCCCATATCCCCACCGCCTTATTCATACTGCCAGTTGATCTGGCCGTTGACCGTAGGATAGGTTTCAGCGGAAACCAATGCCGTATTCCGGAGCTGTGCGCTGGTTGTCGCACCGCTCTGTGCATAGACAGCCC
This sequence comes from Candidatus Avilachnospira sp., assembly GCA_045530865.1. GTDB lineage: Bacteria > Bacillota > Clostridia > Oscillospirales > Oscillospiraceae > Avoscillospira. The sequence goes on along the minus strand of JAZSCX010000031.1, from coordinate 906 downwards.
CGGTGTAAGTACCGCCGGACTTGGGCATATAGCCGCTCACATCCGGAATGGCAGGGCCGTCCACCTCCGCAGCCGTCCCATCGCTGTAAAACACAGTCCACTTTTTTGTGGAGCTGTTGTATGTCATGGAGGAAACGCCCCGTCCAGCGGAACCGGGAGTTCCCACACCGTCCCTGCCATTTCGGATGGTCAGTGTTCTGCCGTCGGAAAAGGTCACGGTATTTTCGCCGCCGGAGGTATCAGTCTCGGCAATTTCCGTGATTTCCACAGAATCTCCGTCAAACGCACCGTTTTCCCTGTCCTCCAGCAGCTGCTGCGCCACAGCATTGGCGTTGTCGGCCGCTGCCAGCACCTGTTCATACAGCGTCGGCGTCGGCTCCAGCGGCTCATCTCCTGTCACCGGCCCATTCTGTACCACATTCCAGAAGCTGTCCGGCAGCATGGTGGTCATGACCTTTTCACTGCCCACATAGCCTGTACAGCTGAGAGACAGCCGCCCTGTCTCTCTCAGACATTCCCACGGCACCTCCAGCAGCTGCCCATAGGTGTGCAGCATTTCCTTTGCCGTGTCTCCGTTGGTGAACACGCAGACGATGGAGGTCATCTCCTTCCATTCGTCATCCATATCCAGTATCACCTGATCCACGCCAACGCCGTTCTGGATCACCGTCACCGGGTTTTTCACATGGATTTTCCGTTGTCTTACAGTTGCATAAAGCATCCTATTCTCTCCTTTCATAAGCTCCGCAGAGCCGCCTGCACACACCCCCGTAGGGCGCGACGACCCGGCGCGCCGCAGACAGCACTTTCTCTATCGTGTCATTGCCGCCGCCCAGCAGAAATGGCGTCGGCAGACCCCGCCTGAAGATGCGGGGCCTGCGAGGGCCGCAGGCCCCGCATCTCAAC
>JAZSCX010000017.1:0-12476 GCA_045530865.1 Candidatus Avilachnospira sp. | reverse complement strand
CCGACCTTCTGTCCATGACTCCCATGGGTACCCGCTATCGTCTGGAGTTCCTGGTTCCTTCCAGAGGCCTCTTCGGCTACCGCAACGAATTCCTCACCGACACCCGGGGCGAGGGCATCATGTCCAGCGTCCTGGCGGACTACGCACCCATGAAGGGCGAAATCGAGCGCCGCTCCTACGGCAGTCTGGTTGCCTTTGAGTCCGGCGACGCCTGCTCCTACGGTTTGTTCAACGCTCAGGAGCGGGGCACCCTGTTCATCGGTGCCGGTACCCCGGTCTACGCCGGTATGGTGGTCGGTCTGTGCAACCGGAACGAAGATATGTCCGTCAACGTCTGCAAGAAAAAGCAGCTGACCAATATGCGCGCTGCCGGTTCCGACGAAGCCCTGCGGCTGACCAGCCCCCGGATCATGAGTCTGGAGCAGAGTCTGGAATATCTGGCAGATGACGAACTGCTGGAAGTCACCCCCAAGAACCTCCGCATCCGCAAGCGCATTCTGGATCACTCCGAGCGCATGAAGCATGTGAAGGGCAATAAATAACAGAAAAACGGCTGGCTTTAAGCCAGCGGGTTTTTATTAACCCTTGGTGGGATCGTAATTGTTGCCGAACTGCAGATTGGTAAACTTGATGGTGCTGTCAGAACGGGAGCTCTTGGTCAGAGGTTCTTCCATACCCATCAGACGGCCGATATTCTGCTCGATCTCATTGGCGATATCCTGTGTGGTCTCCTTGGGCGTCTCTTCCTTGGGGATGACCAGAGGCGCTTCGACCTCTTCCTCGAAATCATAGGGCTTCTGCCGGGGAGCGGCAGGTCTTTCCACATCCTTCACCGTCAGATCCTGCTGCTTCAGCTTTTCCAGCAGCTCCAGATGGCCACGGATATCCCGCTCCAGATTTTCAATAAAGCTCTGGGCGGTCTGCTTGGCGTTGTTGATCCGCTCTTCTTCCTGCGCCACGATCTCGTCGGCATTGACGGTCTTGACCTGCGCCGTGGACTGGGCCTCGTTCATCAGGCGGGCGCACTTCTTTTCCGCCTCGGCCACCATAGCATCAGCCGTCCGCTGGGCAGAGAGAATGGCCTTGCGCATGCTCTGCTCCTGGCTGCGGTACTCTTCCAGCTTCTCCACCAGAATCTTCATCTTGCTCTTGAGAACGGCGTTCTCCTTGTACAGCGTGATGTAATCCTCGGTCAAAGGCTCCAGAAATTCATCCACAGTCTGCATATCATAGCCGCCGAACACGGCCTTTACAAAGGTTTTTTCCTGAATTTCCTGCGGTGTAAACATAGGTCGGGCTCCTCCAGATTACAAATACAGGCCGCTGTTTTCCAGCTCATCGATCAGATCACCCACAATATCCACATTGTAGGGGGTGATGATGTAAGTGGAAATGGCGATCTTCTTGATCTTGCCGTCCAGTGCGTAAGCACAGCCGGACAGGAAGTCTACCAGACGGCGGGCCACATCCTTGTTGGTGGCCTCCAGATTGAGCACCACGGCGTGCTTGCTGCGCAGATGCTCTGCGATCTCGGAAACGTTGTCAAAGCGGTCGGGCTTCACCAGAACCACCTGCATCTGGGTCTGCGCAGAGATGTTGACTACCTTGCTGTCCGTGGAGCGGCGGGGGCCGGGAGCCGCGGGACGGCTGCTGCCCAGATCGTCCAGAACCTCATCATAAGCCTGTGCAGATGCACGGGATGCGCGGGGAGCGGAACTGCCGCGGGATGCGCGAGGACGCTCATCCAGATCGAAATCTTCATCGAAATCGTCTTCATCTTCTGCGTAGGGACGTGTCAGTTTTTTCAGTTCATCCATGAAACCCATTCTATAATTCCTCCAAAATATCCGGTTATTTATTGTAATTGCGCGCGCCAAAAATGGCAGTACCCACTCGGATCATGGTGCTGCCCTCTGCAATGGCATCCGCGAAATCGTCGCTCATACCCATTGAAAGATATGTCATATCCACATTATCGTATTTTTTTGCACTTATGTCAACATAAAGATGATGCATTTGCGCAAAATACTTGGAATTTCCACCGGGTTTTTCCGAAATTGGCGGAATTGCCATGAGTCCGCACAGGCGACAGTGGGGAAAATCGCCCATTTTGGCGGCAGTTTCCATGGCGGTCTCCAGCGTATAGCCGGATTTGCTGTCCTCCTGTCCCACGTTGACCTCCAGCAGAATGTTCTGGACGATGCCAAGCTTCTCCGCCTGCTTCTCAATGCATTCCAGAAGCTCAGGCCGATCCACCGACTGGATCAGATCCACCCGGCCCACCACCTGCTTGACCTTGTTGGTCTGCAGATGGCCGATAAAGTGCACAGGCTTTCCCTCATAGGCGCCCAGAGGCTGCTTCTGCAGCAGTTCCTGCACCCGGTTTTCACCGCAGCAGTCCACACCGCCTGCCACTGCTTCCCGCACCGCATCGGCATCGTTCATCTTGGTGGCGGCGCAGAGCTGGATCTCACCGGGGTCACGGCCGGCTTTTACAGCTGCCGCATCCATCAGCGCCCGAATCCGCGCAATGTTTTCCGCAATATGTACCATTTACCGCACAACCTTTCCGTCATAGAGATTTTTCGCACCCACAATGATCTCGTCACCGGGCCAGAGATTGTCCGTAGAGGTCTTGTCCATAGTGACCACATAGCTTTCGCCGTTGTCATGGAGGATCTCAATGTTCTTCCAGACAGCGGTGCTGCCCTCCAGCACAAAAACGCCCACATATTTCTGCTGGGAAAGTTCTTCACCCGGTTTAGGCTCCTCCCGCCGGATATCGGCCATGGTCAGTACACGGACGGCCTCCTTGGGCACACGCAGGCCCTTATAGGAGCTGAACACCACATCGGCGGACTGCTGCCGCAGCAGTGTGGCGTCCTGCATATACCGGTCACAGGACAACACCAGCAGGCGGCTGCCGTTTTCATCGGGGCCGATCCGTTCCACTTCCATCACCAGATCATCATAGAAATCCGAAGAGAAAGAAACCGGGATCTGCTTGCCTGCCCGCACACCTTCGGTCTGCGCCGTGGGAACCACAGTCACATAGTACCAGGTGCTGCCGGTGATCAGCTTACCCACTGCCACATCGGATACAGAATCCGGCTGAATCTGCGAAAAAGAGTCCACCGTCATATTGGCAAGGGCTTCCATGGTCAGGACATTTTCATAGCCATCCACATTGCCGGAGAAACAGCCGCTGTCCGGTGCCTGCACACTCATGGTGTCGCCGTCAGCATTCTCCCGCAGGGCTTCCAGCTCTTCATTCAGGGCTTCGATGCGCTGATCCACCGCCGCATTGACCTCCTCTGAGGACATCCGGCGCATGATCAGGCCCTTGACCGCTGCACTGCGTTCCGCGGCGGAGTTCATATCCCGCCGGGCCACATACTTGCTCATATGTACCAGCTGGCTGTAGATCTCCGCGTCCAGCACGGCCTGATCCTCCACCGCCGCCGAGTAGGATGCGGCATATTTCAGCTGTTCCAGCTGATTTTCCAGCTCTTCCATGGCCGACTGGCGGTTCTGGGCATCGGTACTGCGGTAGCCCGTTGCCAGTGTCTGCCCCCGGGAGACCCGCTCACCCTCCGAGACAACCATATTGGTAATTCCGTAGACAGACCGGATCACCTCTTCATCCCGCACCACATAGCCCGTGGTGTAGCTGCCGGTTCCGGCTTCGTATTCAATGGCTGCCGCTGTGGTGAGTGGCGCGTAAATGGCGGAAATTACATAATAACCGAAATAGCATACCACGGCCAGCAGGAAGATCCAGAGGACCACTTTTGTATAGATTTTGCCTTCTTTCACGAAATCCTCCTTCGCTTCCCACGCCGCCGCTCAGTTTACTCCCCGTCGGAAACGGGTCTGCGGAGCTGCTCCGCCGGCTGAATGGTGGAAATGGCGTGCTTGTAGATGAGATTTTGCTTACCTTCCGAGAGAATCAGAACGGCGAACTGATCGAAGCTGAGGATGTACCCCCGCAGCTGAAAGCCGTTCATGAGGAAAATGGTCACCGGGGTTTTGTCCCGGCGGGTCTGGTTGAGAAACTTGTCCTGCAGATTTTCGGGTTTTGTCATGTGAAACACTCCTTTTTCTTTTGGTGTAACCATGATTTTACCCGATTTGCCATGGGAAATGCTGTCGGTTTTTCAATGCACAATGCTGAATTATGAATGCTGAATGATCCTTTTCCGCAGCCTATTCTGCATTCAGCACTTTCGATGCCTGTTCCCATGCCTTGGCAAACTCCACCGGTTCCTGATGGAAGATCCAGTGGATCTTCCCGTTTCTTCGGAACCAGGTCAGCTGCCGTTTGGCATAGCGGCGGCTCTCCATTTTGATCTTTTCCACGGCTTCCGCCATGGTTATTTCGCCCCGGAGAGCTGCCATAGGCTCTTTGTAGCCGATGGCCTGCAGGCTGGTGGCGGATGCCGGAATGCCCTCTGCCAGAAGGCGTTCAATCTCCGGCAGCAGGCCGTCCTGCACCATGAGATCCACCCGCCGGTCGATTCGGGCATAGAGCTCTGCCCGGTCGGTGAAATCCAGACCGATCCACAGAGGATCGTATTTAGGCGGAACCGCCTGCGTCTCCAGATTGTGCTGGGTGATGGTCTTGCCTGTTTCCAGAAAGACCTCCGCAGCCCGAATGACCCGCTTTTTGTTGGCAGGCTCAATACGGGCAGCGCTTTCCGGATCGTACCGACGCAGAATATCCATAACAGCCTCGATGCCCTCTGCCTCCGCCAGCCGCTCCAACTCCTGCCGCTTGCCGGTTTCCGGCATGGGCGCGAAGGTGCGTCCGGCGATCAGGCTGTCCACATACAGGCCGGTGCCGCCGCAGATGATGCAGCGCTTGCCCCGGGACAGGATGTCCCGCAGAATGGGATCCGCCATCTCCACATACCGGCTGACAGAAAAGGACTCATCCGGTTCCGCCACATCGATCATGTGGTGGGGAATCCCTTCCATTTCCTCTTTTGTGGGTTTAGCCGTGCCGATATCCATGCGGCGATAGATCTGCATGGAATCACAGGACAGGACTTCTCCGTGATAGGCCTTCGCCAGTTCGATGGCCATTTTGGTCTTGCCGGAGGCCGTCGGGCCAACGACACAAATAATCGGATTGTGCAATGCAGGAACACCTCTTGTGTTCAATTGACAATGGACAATTGACAATTGACAATGAATGTGTCCGCTGACGCGGACGAATTTTCAACATAATCGCAGTCAAAATCATGACAAGTGCATTTATCTTTCATATCATCGCGAAGCGATACCACAATTGTCAACTGTCAACTTTCAACTGTCAATTACCTTTTAAACTGTTTCTCCAGCTGGGTTTTGGTCAAAGTCGTCATGACCGGTCTGCCGTGGGGGCAGTATTTGATATCATCCCGCTCCATAACCTGCCGCACCAGCGCATCCCGCTCCGCAGGCTCCGTGTGCCAGCCGGCCTTGATGGCAGCCTTGCAGGCAATGGTGTGCAGCAACTCATCCCGCAGTGTACCGGGATCTGCCGCCGCACCTGTCAGCAGACGGCCTGCCAGTTCTTCCAGCGTGCGCTCCGCCTGCGTTTCATCCAGATCGGCGGGGAACTGCCGGATCAGCAGCGCACCGTCGCCAAAATCCTCGATTTCATAGCCGTATTCGGTCAGAAGCTCCCGGTTGTCCAGCAGTACGCCGGCCTCTTCCCGGGTGACATTGGCAGTGATGGGCGCAAGCAGCAGCTGCGACATGACCGGGGCATCGGACTGTTTCAGACTCTCAAACAAAATCCGCTCATGAGCCGCGTGCTTGTCCAGAAACAGAACCGCATCGCCCTGCTCAATGATGATATAGGCATCCAGTACCTCGCCCACCACCCGGTAGGGGGTGACTTCCGGCAAGGAAAGTTCCGCCTGAATGGGCGCTTGTTCCGGCGGGCAAGGGTCTGCCCGCCCTGCGGAGGGAATCATGGGTGCCTGTACCGGCGGTTCTGCCGGCTTTTGCGGGCAACCAATGGTCTCCCCTACAGGTTGAACGGCAGGTGTAAATACCGTTTCCCGCACAATGGGGGCAGGTTTTGCATCCTCCACAGGGGCGATTTTGCTGACAAAGCCGGTCTGGACTTTGTGCGTCTGGATGGCCTTTGCCACATTGGGCGCCACAGGCTTGGATGCAGGCGCGGATAGCGCTTCAGCAAAGGCCTTGTATTCCTGCACGTTCATGGTGCGGAAGGGTTCTTGTTTTTTTACAGGTGCCTGCACCGGCGCGCCGGGGTCGTCGCGCCCTACAGGTTTCTTCCCCAGCTGCATCTCCGGGCGGCCGGGGTTTTTGTTCAGGGCAGACAGGACGCCAAAACGGATGGCGTCAAACACGGCCCGCTCGTTGGCAAACTTCACTTCGGTCTTGGCAGGGTGGACGTTCACATCCACCAGATGCTTCGGCAGCTCCAGACACAGCACGCAGCTGGGGAACCGGCCGGACATCATCTGATTGCCATAGGACTCCTCCAGCGCTGCCGTCATCAACCGGGATTTGACCGGACGATTGTTGACGAAAAACTGCTGATAATTCCGGTTGCCGCGGGTGGCTGTGGGCTTGGTCACAAAGCCGAAGAGCTGCATACCCTCCCACTGGCTCTTCACCTGCAGCATATCCACCGCCAGCTGCCGTCCGTAGACCTGATAGACTGTGCCATGGAGGTTGCCGTTTCCGGCTGTCTGCAGCACCGTTTCGCCGTCCTTAATGAGGCGGAAAGCCACCTCCGGATGAGCCAGCGCCTGCCGCTGCAGGGTACCCGCCACCTGGGAGGACTCCACCGTGTCCCGCTTCATAAATTTCAGCCGGGCAGGGGTATTGTAGAACAGATCCCGCACCACAATGGTGGTGCCCTCCGGGCAGCCCGCGGGGGTCTTTTCCAGAACCACACCGGCCTCCAGCCGCAGGCTGACGCCTTCACCCTCTGCCGTTTTAGTCAGCAGATCGATTTTGGACACCGAGGCAATGGCAGCCAGCGCTTCGCCGCGGAAACCCATGGTACCAATGGCAGACAGGTCCTCCTTGGTACGCAGCTTGCTGGTGGCATGGCGCAGAAAGGCCGTTTCCACATCCTCCGGCGCAATGCCGGAGCCGTTGTCCGTCACACGGAGATAGGTCAGGCCGCCGTTCTGGATCTCCACGGTCACCTGCGTGGCACCTGCGTCCACGGCGTTCTCCACCAGCTCCTTGGCAGCGGAAGCAGGCCGCTCCACCACCTCACCGGCAGCGATCAGATCTGCCACATGGCGGTCAAGTACATTGATTTTCGGCATAACAGATACCTCTCAAAGCCTTCCTCTTGAGGGGAAGGTGGCATTTGCGGAGCAAATGACGGATGAGGTGTGTGCAGGCATCCCCGATACCCACACCTCATCAGTCTCGCTTCGCTCGACAGCTTCTCCTCAAGGAGAAGCCTTTATTCCATTACAAAAAGCTCAGCAGGCCAAAGCTGATGGCATTGACCGTCATATGCATGAAAATGGGCGCCCAGATATTGTTGGACTTTTCATAGGTCCAGCCCAGTGCGATTCCGGCTGGGATATACTGCAGGGCAGCCAGCAGCACCGGTACCACATCCTCCACCAGCAGATACTGCCATACATGGATCGCCGCAAAGAACAGAACGGACACGATATAAGCCAGAATCCGGCTTTTGCGGCGGATCGCGCCGAAGATCAGGCCCCGCACCAGTGTTTCTTCCACCATGGGCGCCAAAATCACAGCGCAGACAATCATAGCAGCCTTTCCCTGCTCTGCCAGCATCTGTATCGTTTCATCGTTAAAGCTGGTAAATTCCAGCTTCAGAAGGGTCACGATCAGGCCGTAGGCAAAGGTTCCCGCATAATGGAGTGCAAGGCCCAGGATCACCGCCTGTACCACTTCCCAGAACCGGATCGCCCGGAAGCTGCGAAGCAGGAAATTGTGAAAAATGATCCAGACCACAATACAGTTGATGGTAAAATAGCAGACATTGATCTGCAAAGGGCTGAGATTCAGATGCAGCAGTTCAGACACCATTGTGATCGCCACCGCCAGCATTGCAATATACCAGGGCAGATAGCAAACGCCTGCCACCTGCGCCGCCATAGACATGCCGACGCCGAGAGAGTTGGATCTTGTATTGGCCATAGTAGCTCCTTTCTAAGGCTCCCCTTGAGGGGAGGCAATTACAGCATCTGTTTCAGCTGATACAGTACATTCATGGCCTCAATGGGCGTCAAAGTTTCCACAGTGATCTTTTCCAGCCGGTCACGGATGGAGATGGCGCCCAGATCCATCATGGAAACCTGATCCTGCTGCGGTGCTGCCTGCACCTGCGGAGCGGCCGCACCGGCTTCCAGTTCTTTGAGGATGGCTCTGGCTCTGGTAACCACCTTATCCGGCAGGCCCGCCAGCTTGGCAACCTCCACGCCGTAGCTGCGGTCGGCGCCGCCGGGCACGATCTTCCGCAGAAAAATCATATCGCTGCCCCGCTTTTTCACGGAGATATTGAAATTCTTCACTTCCGGCAGTTCCTGATCCATGACTGTCAGCTCGTGATAGTGGGTGGCAAACAGGGTTTTTGCACCCAGCACCCGCTTATCCGCCGCATACTCCAGCACGGCTCTGGCGATGGCCATGCCGTCATAGGTGGAAGTGCCTCTGCCGATCTCATCGAGGATCAGCAGACTGCGGGAGGTGGCGTGCTTCAAAATGTCGGAGACCTCCTGCATCTCCACCATGAAGGTGGACTGACCGGAAGCCAGATCATCGGATGCGCCGATGCGGGTGAACAGCCGGTCCACCACGCCGATCCGGGCAGCACGGGCAGGCACGAAGCAGCCCATCTGCGCCATCAGCACGATCAGCGCCACCTGCCGCATATAGGTGGACTTACCGGCCATATTGGGGCCTGTAATAATGGCCACCTGACAGCCTTCCATGCCCAGCTTCGTATCGTTGGGCACAAACATCTGGCCCTTCAGCACCTGCTCCACCACGGGATGGCGGCCGCTGTCGATCTGCAGGCTGCCGGAGAGATCCACCTCCGGACGGCAGTAGTTGTTCTTCACTGCCACCGCCGCAAAGCAGCTGAGCACATCGGCCGCAGCCACGGCGGCGGCACTCTGCTGCACCCGGGCCGCCTGTGCCGCCAGTGCCTCCCGCAGACGGGAGAAGGCCTCGTATTCCAGAGATACCACCCGATCCTTGGCGGTCAGGATGGTGTTTTCCAGTTCTTTCAGTTCCTGCGTGATATACCGCTCTCCGGTGGACAGGGTCTGCTTGCGGATGTAGTCGTCGGGCACCATATGTACCTGACCCTTTGCCACCTCGATATAGTAGCCAAAGATCCGGTTATAGCCCACCCGGAGATTTTTGATGCCGGTGCGTTCTTTTTCCCGCACCTCAACATCGGTCAGCATACCCTTGCCGCCGGACATAATATCCCGCAGCCGGTCGATCTCTTCGTCATAGCCCGCACGGATCATGCCGCCTTCCCGCACGGTGAAGGGCGGCTCGTCCACAATAGCCCGGTCGATTTCCGCCTTCAGATCGCTGAGATCGTCCAGCTGTTCAAAGAGAATCTGCAGCAGACTTGCGCCGAACTGCCCCAGTGCCTTCCGGATCTGCGGCAGATTGGCGGCGCCGTTGGACAGCTGCCGGAAATCCCGGCAATTGCAGGTTCCGGTGACGATCCGCGCCATGACACGCTCCAGATCGCTGACCTCCCGCAGCAGCAGGATCAGCTCCTCCCGCGCCACAGTGGCGTTCACCAGTTCCTCCACAGCCTCCAGCCGCTTGTTGATCTGCTGGGGATTTAGCAGGGGTTTTTCCAGCCAGCCGCGCAGCATCCGGCTGCCCATGGCAGTTTTGGTCTTATCCAGCACCCACAGCAGGCTGCCCCGCTTTTCTCCGGAACGCATGGTCTGGGTCAGCTCCAGATTTCTCCGGGCCGTCAGATCCAGATCCATGAATTTACCGGACACATAATATTCCAGCTCCCGCACATGGGCGAGCTCTGATTTTTGATTTTCCTTCAGGGTTGTCAGCAGCGCGCCGGCTGCCCGAACCACCGAAGCAGGCAGATTGTTTGGCAATGCCGCAAACTGTGCCTGCACCGTTTGCCGGCAGGCCGTTTCTTCAAATTGCTCCGCCGTGCCGATATCCACGCAGCAGGGCAGCCGCAGCCGCAGAGCCTCCTTCAGCTCCGGCACCTCCGCCGCGTTGCCGCCCAGCAGCAGTTCCGCGGCCTGAAACCGTCCCAGCTCATCGATGAGACTCTCCGCACCAGTGACGCAGGTGGCGCAGAACAGGCCGGTGGACACATCGCAGAAGCTCAGGCCAAACTGCCCGGCCTCGCCGAAAATGCAGCCGAAATAGTTGTTGCGGCTCTCATCCAGCATGGAGCTTTCCGTCACGGTACCGGGTGTCACCACGCGGGTGATATCCCGCTTCACCAGTCCCTTGGCGGTGGCAGGATCCTCCATCTGCTCGCAGATGGCCACCTTGTAGCCCTTGGCCACCAGTCGGGCAATGTATGCCTCGGAGGAATGATAGGGCACACCGCACATGGGCGTCCGATCCTCCTCCGCCTTGCCCCGATCCCGGGTGGTCAGGGTCAGATCCAGCTCTTTGGACGCCACTCTGGCGTCCTCTGAGAACATCTCATAGAAGTCGCCCAGACGGAAGAACAAAAGGCAATCGGGATTGCGCTCCTTCATCTCCATATATTGCTTCATCATGGGAGTGAGTTCTGCCATAGGGGAGGCTCCTTTCAAATCTGAATGTTGAATATTGTTAAACGAGATTTCCGTGGCAGTCCGTACAGCCGGGAAGCTGTCCAATCAAGCTCCACGTCGTATTTCCGGTGATCTCCACATAGGCAAACTGGCCGATCAGATCATCGGAACCGTCAAAGCGCACCAGTCGGCCGCCCTCGGTACGGGCCGTCAGCTTGCCGCCGTCCTTGCCATCCACCAGTACCCGGAAGGTTTTTCCGATATAATCCCGGTGAATCTGCTCGGAGATCCGGTTCTGGGTGTCCAGAAGCCGGTCAAACCGGCGGTTTTTCTCCGCCTTGGGCGTGGGATCGGGCATTTCTGCCGCCGGTGTGCCCTTTCTGGGCGAATAAATAAAGGTAAACAGGGCGTCATAGTGCACCTTTTCGATCAGGGAGATGGTATCTTCAAATTCCTCTTCCGTTTCCCCGGGGAAACCCACAATGACGTCACTGGTCAGCACCAGCTCCGGCATGACGGACTTGCCGTACTCCACCAGAGACAGATACTGCGCCCGGTCATAGTGGCGGTTCATCTCCTTCAAAATCCGGTCATTGCCGGACTGGAAGGGCAGATGGAACTGCTTTGCCACCTTGGGATGGGTGGCCATCACATCAAACAGCTTTTTCGTGGCGTCCTTGGGATGGCTGGTCATGAAACGCAGCCAGAAATCCCCCGGCAGCTCCGCGATCTGCTGCATCAGATCGGCAAAATCAATGCCCAGCCCCAGATCCTTGCCGTAGGAGTTGACGTTCTGGCCCAGAAGGGTAATATCCTTGTAGCCCTGTGCCAGCAGATCCTTCACTTCCGCCAGAATATCCTCCGGCTGACGGCTCCGCTCTCTGCCTCTGACATAAGGCACGATGCAGTAGGAGCAGAAATTGTTGCAGCCATACATGATGGACACCCACGCCTTCAGGCCGTTGCCCCGGATGACGGGAATGCCCTCGGCGATGTTGCCGGCAGAATCCTCCACAGCAAAAATCCGCTTGCCGGTGGTCAGCACATGGAGCAGCAGCTCCGGGAACCGCCACAGGTGATGGGGGTTAAAGACGCCGTCCACATGGGGATAGCTGTGCTTGATCCGCTGAGAGACGTGCTCCTGACCCATCATGCAGCCGCAGAGGAAAATCTTCTGCCGGGGATGGCGTTTTTTCGTATGCACCAGCGCGCCCACATTGCCGAACACACGCTGCTCCGCGTGTTCCCGGATGGCGCAGGTGTTAAGGACGATGATATCGGCGCCCTCTTCCGTATGGGTCATGCCATAGCCGCAGTCCGCCAGCATACCGCGGATGCGCTCACTGTCCGCCTCATTCTGCTGACAGCCATAAGTATCCACAAAAGCCACAGGGGTCACGCCCTGATCCTGCCAGTATTCCCGGATTCTCCGGCAAAGCTCCTGCTGTTGCCGCAGATCCTCCTGCGGAATTACAGTGGTTCGCCTTTCCACAGTCAATTCCTCCAAAATCAATAGTTTTTCAATTTAATATTGTACCATTGTCCGGCGATTTTTGCAAGTCATCCAGTCCATGTTCCACGGCAAAGTGTAGGTTTGTCAATGATGTGTTACACATTAGGGTAAGAAAAAAGAACGTGTTTAGGAGACTTCCAGTTGAGCGGTCTCATAGGGAAATTGTTATATTGCCGTTGTCTGACAGCGAGCTGTTTTTTGAAATCCTCAAAAGA
>JAZSCX010000105.1:0-9285 GCA_045530865.1 Candidatus Avilachnospira sp. | reverse complement strand
GGCCGTAGAATGCGGCTTCGTCAATGCCGATCTCATACTTGACACCCAGATCATCCAGAATCTGGCCCATGGCAGCCTGCGCGGCGTTCCACTGCTCGGCGGTACCCTCATACTTTGCGGTGTTGTTGGGATCCCACTGGGAGAAACGGAAGCTGCAGTTTTCCAGCATACCGACAGTTTCCAGCACATACTTTGCCAGATCCAGACAGCCCTTGAACTCCTCTTCCAGCTGATCGGGACGCAGCACCAGATGGCCCTCGGAAATGGTGAACTGGCGGACACGGATCAGGCCGTGCATCTCGCCGGAATCCTCGTTGCGGAACAGGGTGGACGTCTCGCCCAGACGCATGGGCAAATCACGGTAGGAGCGCTGGCGGTTCAGGAACACCTGATACTGGAAGGGGCAGGTCATGGGACGCAGGGCAAAGCATTCCTTGCTCTCGTCATCGGCGTCACCCATGACGAACATGCCGTCACGGTAGTGATCCCAGTGGCCGGAGATCTTATACAGGTCGCTCTTGGCCATAAGAGGCGTCTTGGTCAGCAGATAGCCGCGCTTCTGCTCTTCATCCTCGATCCAGCGCTGCAGGGTCTGAACGGTTCTGGCGCCCTTGGGCAGCAGGATGGGGAGGCCCTGGCCGATTTCTTCCACGGTGGTGAAGTACTCCAGTTCACGGCCCAGCTTGTTGTGGTCGCGCTTCAGAGCTTCTTCACGCTCAGCAATGTAAGCATCCAGTTCTTCCTTCTTGGGGAACGCCACGGCATAAATACGCTGCAGCATCTTGCGGTTGGAATCGCCGCGCCAGTAAGCACCGGTGGCGGAGGTCAGCTTGATGGCATTACCCTTGACGCGGCTGGTGGAATCCAGATGGGGGCCGGCGCACAGGTCAGTGAACTCGCCCTGCTTGTAGAAGGAGATAACGGCATCCTCGGGCAGATCGTTGATCAGCTCTACCTTGTAGGGTTCGTCCTTCATCAGTTCCAGAGCTTCTGCACGGGGCAGCTCAAATCGCCCCAGCTTCTGCTTTTCCTTGCAGTTCTTACGCGTCTCCGCTTCTATGGCCTCCAGATCCTCGGCAGAGAAATTCTTCTCGCTGTCGAAGTCATAATAGAAGCCGTTTTCAATGGCAGGGCCGATGGCCAGCTTGGTCTCGGGCCACAGTCGCTTGACAGCCTGCGCCATGATATGGGAGCAGGTGTGCCAGTAGGTCTTGCGGTACTGTTCGTTTTCAAAGGTGTACATGTTTTCTTCGCTCATAACGGATTGCCTCCTTGTTGATTTTGGGGCAGAAAAAAGAATCCCACCCCTGATTGGTTCAGGGGTGGGATACAGCATTTGTATTCCACGGTTCCACCCTGCTTGCAGCTTTTGGAAGCTGCCGCTCGTCGCCTCTGTAACGGGAGGTCCCGGCATTCCTTCTTTCGGAATGCAGCTCGGAAGTGGTAAGCTTTGTAACCTAGGGCAGACCCTCTTGCAGCCTTTGAAGGATCCTCTCTGGGCCGGTATTACAAGCTCATATCTTCGTCTTTGCCTGTTTTCCTGCACAATATAACACGTTTTTTTGCGATTGTCAAATAATTTTCAAAAAGTTACATTATGTGAACCAGTCTGTAACTTTTTTCAACATATTGTGTCCATTTTTTACAGAAACCGCAAATATTTGGGGTAGTTTCCAATAATGTCCATTATCTGTAAACCTCGAAAAAGTTGTCGAAATACCGTTTTTTAACGTAAGGGCTTGACTTTTTAGAATTATTTGTTATAATGCAAATTGTCGAGAAGCACTTGCTTCCTTTGTAACTGTTTGTTACCTTTTGTCATATTTTATTTTTCCAACTCAAATTTGCGTGAAAGGAGGTACTCTGATGCGCACAATCAAGCATTTTGTGACGAGCAAATCCCGTCCCATGATCGCCCTCCGTTGGATCGTTTTGATCGTGATTCTGGCCACCACAGCAATTCTTCTGACACTCCCTGCTTTTGCTCAGACCAAATACGTCATCACCGATGGCGACAGTATTATCGTCTGTCTGTCCAACAGCAACGACCCGCAGGAAGTCATTGCGGAAGCCGGCCTGAAGCTGCGCGAGTCAGACACCTACACCACCTTTAACGGAAACGGAATTGCAGAGATCCACATTAACCGTGTCCAGATGATCTCCGTCAAGGACCATGACGAGATCTATGTGGTCGGCTCCTATGGAGAAACCGTCCGCGAAATTCTGGAAGAACTGGGCATTACGCTTTCCGATTCCGACACCCTGTCCTGCACACTCGATACCGAGACCTATGACGGCATGAGCATCGAGATCACCCGCATCGTACTGGAAACCCAGGAGTTCGATGAACCGATCCCCTTCGAAACCTTTGTGTACGAAGACAGCACTCTTCCCACCGGCGAAGAGGTTGTTCTGCGAGAAGGTGTCGAAGGTACCACCCGGTACACCGCCCAGATCACCTACGAAAACGGCGTGGAGATCAAGCGAACTATTCTGTCCCAGAATGTGGTTGCGGCACCGCAGGAAAAAGTTGTGCTTCGCGGCATGGACCGCTATGTGATGGAGCAGGGCTTTACCCATGTGGATGATTATCTGATCACCGATGACAATTATTCCTACAAGCCTCCGCTGAAGAGTGAGACCGCCGAAACCGGCGAGCAGAAGTTCGTTCCCGGCACCAATCTTGCCTACAATGAGGCTGCTCTGTTTGAAGCCACCGCCTACACCTGCAACACCTGGGAATACATCGGCGAGGGCATCACCTTTACCGGCACGCAAGCCCGCGTAGGCGCCATTGCCGTGGATCCCCGCGTGATCCCGCTGGGCACCAGAATGTACATCGCATCCGCTGACGGCGAATATGTCTACGGCTACTGTGTAGCCGAGGATACCGGCGGCGTAATCAAGGGCAATATCGTGGATCTGTACTACGATACCCATGATGAGTGCATCCAGTTCGGACGCCGCGATGTTGTGATCTACTTCCTCGACTGATACATAAAGCCCGGCTCATCTGAGCCGGGTGATTTATTTATGCCCATCTGGCATTCATGATCCAGACATCGCCCGAAACCGTGTCAAACTCCAGTTCTGCCGGTTCTCCGGATTTTGTTCCTTCATAATAGGGATCCTCGTTCCAGGTCAGAGCAAAGTCACATTTGAAATCACCGGAGACCGAATCCTGCTCCACCTCAAAGCCTCTCGTCGCCGGCAGCATCATGGTCAGATCACCGGAGGTGGAATCAAAAGAGAGTTCATCCGGTGTTTCTGCAAAATTCATCGAAAAATCACCGGAAACCGTATCCAGCTCCACTTTTCCCGCCTTGCCATTGAACTGGACACCACCGGAAGTCGTATCCACATCCAATATACCAAAGCCGCCGTCAGCATTCAGACTACCGGACGTGCTGTCAAACTGCAGCTCTCCCGCTGTTACACCGGAAACACCAGCCTCTGCCGAAACCGTATCGATCTGCAGATACCGCAGGTTCTCCGCCAGATCCTTTGGCAGCTTTACAACCAGATCCTTGCTGCCCGAAACATTCAGATTCATGGGCGCACAATAACGAATGGTAAGGGTGTCTCCTTTCTGCCGCCAACGCAAACGATTCAAATCGTTTTGCTGTTCCGGCTCGGAAACGGAAATGGTATCACCGTCATAAGCTTCCACTGTCACGTTGCCGGATACCCAGTCAATAACAATTCGGTTCACACTCTTTGTTTCGAGTTCGGCATTGCCAGCCGTATAGGCTTCCGCATCGGCGAAGGAATAGCCAATATCCAGCGCATCTTTCGCAAACTGTTCCACCCGGTCAGCAAAGGAATTCTGTGCGGTTTCCTGTGAGCCGAAGCCGCCTCTTTTTGCTCCAATCAACAGCCCAATCAATCCCAGCAGCAATCCCACCAGCACCAGCAAGCCCACGATTATGGCGATCAGGCAGCCCTTCCCGCCGGACTTTTCCTTTTTCGGTTCATATCCAAGGTTATTATCATCCATTGTCAGCCCTCCTTTGTTTTGTTGTTCTCATGTTACCATGGTTTTATGAGCCGCACAAGTAAAATTCCATTAAAAACAGGTGAGAGACCGGATGATCTCCCACCTGTTTTGTTATACAACAATCAATTCGCTGTTTTTCACATCCACCTGCAGCGCAGTTCCCGGCAAAATATCGCCTTTCAGAATCTTGCGGGCGATCAGCGTCTCCACCGTGTGCTGCACATAGCGGCGCAGAGGTCTTGCACCGTACTGGGGATCGTAGGCAGCCTCGATGATCAGTGCCTTGGCTGCATCGGAAACACGGCAAACCAGCTGCTTCTCCGCCAGTCGGGCATTGAGATCGGCGATCTGCAGATCGATGATCTTGGTGATATTGTCCTTGGTCAGGGGCTTATAGAACACGATCTCATCCAGACGGTTCAGGAACTCCGGGCGGAAGCTCCGCCGCAGCAGCTGCTCCACTTGTTCCTTTGCCTCTGCCATAATGGATCCATCGTCACCGATGCCCTCCAGCAGATATTGGCTGCCCAGATTGGAGGTCAGTATGATGATGGTATTCTTGAAATCCACTGTTCTGCCCTGAGAATCCGTAATTCTGCCGTCATCCAGCACCTGCAGCAGAATGTTGAACACATCGGGATGGGCCTTTTCCACCTCATCAAACAGGATCACCGAATAGGGTTTCCTGCGAACCGCCTCCGTCAGCTGACCGCCCTCCTCATATCCCACATAGCCGGGAGGCGCACCGATCAGCCGGGACACGGAGAACTTCTCCATATATTCGCTCATGTCGATGCGAACCAGATTTTTCTCGTCATCGAACAGGCTTTCCGCTAACGCCTTTGCCAGCTCCGTCTTGCCCACACCGGTGGGTCCAAGGAAGAAAAAGCTGCCGATGGGGCGGTCAGGATCCTGAATACCGGCACGGCTGCGCCAGATCGCCTCCACCACAGAGGTCACGGCTTCATCCTGTCCTACCACCCGTTTGTGGAGGGTTTCATCCAGATGGAGCAGCTTCTCCCGCTCCCCTTCCACCAGTCTGGCCACAGGAATCCCCGTCCAGCGCTCAATGATCCGGGCGATCTCCTCTTCCGTCACCTTGTCCCGCAGGAGACTGCTCTCCTGTGCATCCTGCGCCAGTTTTTCTTCCTGTTCCAGCTGTTTCTGAGCCTCCGGAAGAGTTCCGTATTTCAGCTTGGCTGCCTTTTCATAGTCGCCCTCCTGCTCCGCCCGCTCGATCTCTGCATTCATCTGCTCGATCTGCTCCCGCAGCTGCTGTACTTTACCAATGGCTGCCTTTTCGTTTTCCCACTTGGTTTTCATGGCATGGAAGGAATCTCTGGCCTCCGCCAATTCCTTCTGCAGCTCTGCCAGACGGGCCTTGCTCATTTCATCGGCTTCATTTTTCAGCGCAACCTCTTCGATCTCCATCTGGATGATCTTTCTTCGTACCACATCCAGCTCCGTGGGCATGGAATCCATCTCCGTGCGGATCATAGCACAGGCCTCGTCGATCAGGTCGATGGCCTTGTCCGGCAAAAACCGATCGGTGATATACCGATTGGACAACGTCGCGGCAGCAATAATGGCAGGGTCGGTGATCTTGACGCCGTGGAATACCTCATAGCGTTCTTCCAGACCGCGGAGAATTGCAATGGTGTCCTCCACGGTCGGCTCGCTGACCAGCACGTTCTGAAAGCGACGCTCCAACGCCGGATCCTTTTCGATATACTGCCGGTATTCATCCAGTGTAGTTGCGCCGATGCAGTGCAGCTCGCCACGGGCGAGCATGGGCTTCAAAAGGTTGCCTGCGTCCATAGAGCCTTCCGTTTTGCCTGCACCGACGATGGTGTGCAGCTCATCAATAAACAAGATGATCCGACCTTCGGACTGCCTGACCTCATTGAGCACTGCCTTCAATCGTTCTTCAAACTCGCCGCGGTACTTGGCGCCTGCGATCAGCGCGCCCATATCCAGCGAAAAAATGCTCTTGTCCTGCAGGCTTCTGGGCACATCTCCGCGAACAATACGCTGTGCCAGACCCTCCGCAATGGCAGTCTTGCCCACACCCGGTTCACCGATCAACACCGGATTGTTCTTGGTTTTCCGGGACAAAATGCGGATCACATTGCGAATCTCCTCATCACGGCCGATCACCGGATCCATTTTCTGCTCCCGTGCCCGCTTGACCAGATCGGTGCCGTACTTTTCCAACGCCTCATAGGTGGTTTCCGGATCGTCTGTCGTCACCCGTTGGCTGCCGCGGATGGTCTGCAGAGTCTGCAAACAGCCCTCCTTTGTGATATTATAGGTCTGGAACAGCTTTTTCAGTGTCCCGTCCGCCGCATCGATCAATGCCAGCAACAGATGCTCTACGGACACAAAATCGTCCTTCATGCTCTCGGCGATCTGCTCCGCCGTGTTCAGGGCATCATCCACAGTTCTGGCAATATAATACTTCCCTGCCTCGCGACAGGAGCCGGTGACCCGGGGCAGCTTTTGCAGCTCCTGCCCGACCGCCGCATCCAGGCTTTCCACAGTGATACCCATGCGCTTAAGCAGCGCAGGCACCAGCCCCTCCTGCTGCCGCAAAAGTGCGGCAAACAGATGAATCTGCTCGATCTGCTGATTGTCATTCCCAACGGTCAATTCCTGTGCAGACTGAATGGCTGCCAGAGATTTCTGCGTGTATTTTTGTGCGTTCATCGCTGCACCTCCTGTGCATTTTTAGCACTCCTATTGGCAGAGTGCTAATTCTCTTTGGTTTCAGTTTAACGCTTTCCGCATCCAATGTCAATAGGATATCCGATCTCCAATTTTTATATTTTTGTGAACAGAGTTGGTTTACATATTATTTACGAGATTTAACAAATATTTAAAATTTAATCTCTAAGTTTTTTAATAAGCTTCCAATATCATAAAACCATAAAACAATTTCTTTTTCATTTTTCCCTCCTTTCTTCTTTTTAACAAGAACCGCTGTGAGCTGGTCCCTCACGGCGGTTCTTGTCATTTTCTGCGCTCAGTTGCAAAATCCCTGGGTATCTGCTATAATAATAAAAAACACAAAAAAGGAACATCATTATGAATCAGGAACTGACCTTCCGGGATCTGGGACTCTCGGAAGAAATATTAAAAGCGCTGGAGAAAAAGGGCTACGGCTATCCCACCCGTGTACAGGCAGAAGCCATTCCTCCCTTTCTGGAATGGAAGGACGTCATTGCCAAGGCGCCCACCGGCACCGGCAAAACCTTTGCCTTCGGCATTCCTATGATCCAGCATATCGATGCGGAAAGCGAGGATCTGCAGGGTCTGGTGCTGGCTCCCACCCGGGAACTGGCCATTCAGATCTGCGACGAGCTGCGAGGTCTGCTGCGCTACTATAAGAATATCCGCGTTGCCGTGGTCTACGGCGGCCAGAAAATGGAGCCCCAGATCAAGGCCTTGAAGGCCCATCCGCAGATCGTAGTCGCCACCCCCGGCCGTCTGATGGATCACTACAACCGCAAGAACCTCCGGCTTGACAAGGTTCACACTGTGGTACTTGACGAAGCTGACCGGATGCTGGATATGGGCTTTTTCAAGGATGTCACCCACATTCTGGACAAGCTGAAGAACAAAAAGAGCATGGGTCTGTTCTCTGCCACTATTTCGCAGGAGGTCATGACCGTCAGCTGGATGTATCAGCGAGATGAGGTGGAGATCACTGTCCCTGCCGATGTGGAAAACAAGCCCGATATCGATCAGTATTCTTTGACCGTCTCTCCGCTGGAAAAGACCGAAACCACCCTGCGGCTGATCCGTGCCATGCAGTATGAGCGGGTCATCGTATTCTGCAATACCAAGGTCATGTGCCAGCGGCTCAGCGATGACCTGAAGCGTGCCGGCCTGGATGCCGACTGCATCCATGGCGATATCCGGCAGGGCACCCGGGAAAAGACCATGAAGACCTTCCGGGACGGCAAGCTGGCGGTGCTCATTGCCACCGATGTGGCTTCCCGCGGCATCGATGTGGACGATGTGGACTGCGTCATTAACTTCGATGTGCCGGAAGAAAACGAATACTACATCCACCGAATTGGACGTACCGGCCGTGCCAAGCGCAAGGGCGCCGCATGGTCTATTCTGGGCAACTTCCCGGAAAAGGCCAAGCTGGATGAGATCGCCAAATATTCCCACTTTCAGATTCGCCCCATGAAATTCATCGAAGGTGATCTGCTGGTAGAAGAAGAGATCGTCAAGCCCGTCGTCCGCAAAAAATTCCGTTGACCGTTGCAGAAGAAGGCATGCTGCTGCTGTGCAGCCGGCTGGGAGATCCGGAAAGCAAACCATTGACCATGCCCCAGTTCCGGGAACTGGGGCTTCGCGTTCGTGCATCGAGAATAAGCGAGGATCATTTCCAGGAGCTGCGGCTGCAGGATCTCACCGCACTGGGCTACGAGGAAGAAAATGCCGCCCGTATCCTTGGTCTGCTTGATCGTCAATCAGCACTGCACCGCTACCTTGCCAAAGGGCAGGAGCAAAACATCCACCCCATGACCCGGATCTCTCCGATGTATCCCCGGCAATTGCGGGCCTGTCTGCAGGACGCCTCCCCGGCCGTGCTGTTTTACCGCGGTGATCCCGCGCTGCTGGAACGCCCGGCACTGGCTGTGGTTGGCTCCCGGAAGCTCCATCCGGAGAACGAAGCTTTTGCCCGAACCGCAGGCAGGCTTGCCGCCGAAAACGGTTTGATTCTCGTTTCCGGAGGTGCAGTGGGCGCCGATCTTGCAGCGCAGGAAGCCTGTCTGGAAGCAGGCGGCAGCTGCGTGATCTTCCCTGCTGACACACTGCAAAGCCACGCACCGCATCCCAGTATTCTGCATATCTGCACCGACGGCTACGATATTCCCTTTTCCACGCCCAGAGCACTGCTCCGCAACCGCCTGATTCACATTCTGGGCAGGCAGGTCTTTGCCGCCCAGTGCACCCACGGCTCCGGCGGCACCTGGCAGGGCTGTCTGGAAAACCTGAAGCATAGCTGGTCCGATCTGTATGTATACGATGACGGCTCCCCCGCCATGACCGCTCTGATGGAGCAGGGCGCCGCCGGCATCACCGAGTTGCATGCCCTTGAAAACTGCAGACCGCCGCAGCTATCGCTGTTTTAGTCAGGACCACCCGTATAACGGGTGGCCTGCTCAGCCCCTATAAGGGGCTGATACCAGCAGAGCCTTAAGGCTCCCGAAGCGTATTTCTATCGCATACTTGCCCCGCTGCCAACTTCAGTTGGTGGTGGGACTTTTTAT
>JAZSCX010000069.1:0-56129 GCA_045530865.1 Candidatus Avilachnospira sp. | reverse complement strand
CAGCTGCCCGAATATTTCACCAAGCTGTGCGGACAAGTCCTCTCCCAGACCAAACACAGACGCCAAAGATACCAGTAGGCCGCCCAGATTGCGCAACAGCAGCATGGCAAGCAGATTAGCCGCCACGCCGGCGGCAGTGCCGATCAGCAAAGGCGGCCATACCTTTTTCAGAAGTTTCATAAGATTCACATCCTCTTTTATCTCTTTTCCTACTGTACCATATTGGAAATTTTGTGTCAATTACATAAATAAAAAGCCATCCCGGATATTCCCTCCGGGATGGCTATGCTTATCTTACTTTGCCAGTCTGTTTGCGGCAAAATGCTCCTTCGTCGCATCCCGGACCACTTTCCACAGACCGATAACACCGATCATGTTAGGAATGATCATCAGGCCGTTCATAGCCTCGGAAATACCCCAAATGATGTCCAGCTTGCCAACCGCGCCTACGAACACAAACACAACATAAATGCATCTGTAGATCATCACAGCGGTCTTGGACTTATTGGTCAGGTAGCCGACGCAGACTTCGCCGTAGTATGCCCAGCCAAGAATGGTGGACAGCGCGAAGAAAATCGTTGCCAGTGTCACCGCCACAGCGCCTACACCGGGCAGTGCAGTGTTAAAGGACGCAATGCTCAGGGCAGAGCCTTCAAACTCGCCGGTGTTCCAGTGTCCGCCGCAGATAACCACCAGGCCGGACAGTGTACAGATAATAATGGTGGTGAAAAACACTTCAAACATGCCCCATAAGCCCTGCTTCACCGGATCTTTCGTGCTGGAGGCGGCGTGTGCCATAGGCGCGCTGCCCAGACCTGCCTCGTTGGAGAACACGCCCTTAGAGAAGCCGTAGCGCATAGCGGTCATAATGCCGTAACCGGCAACGCCGCCGGCAGCAGACTTGAAGTTAAATGCCTCTTCAAAAATCAGTGCGAAGGCTGCGGGGATCGCCTTGATATTTACCACCATTGCCGCCAGTGCGCAGCCAACAAACAGGACTGCCATGAAGGGCACCATTTTTTCGTTAACAGAGGCAATGCGGCGCATACCGCCCAAAATGACGCAGGCAGAGATCACCACCAACACCGCACCGGTGATCCAGGGAGAAACGCCAACAGTACTCTTGAGCGCGACAGCGATGGAATTGGACTGGGTAGCATTGCCGGTACCCAGACATGCCAGCATGCCGAAAACAGAAAAGAACACAGCCAGCCACTTTGCCTTCAGGCCGTTCTGCAGATAGTACATAGGGCCGCCGACCCACTCGCCCTGATTGTTCTTCTCGCGGAACTTCAGAGAAAGCACGATCTCACAATACTTGGTGACCATACCCAGCAAAGCACTGATCCACATCCAGAAGATCGCGCCGGGGCCTCCGGTTACAACCGCGGTGGCAAGGCCGGCGATACTGCCTGTGCCAATGGTACCTGCCATAGCGGTGGCCACCGCCTGGAACGGGCTGACGCCGGATTCATCTTTCTGGTGCTGATTTTTCGAAAACAGACCCAACAGCGTATTCTTGAGCATGTAATAGAACTTTCTGAACTGCAGAAAGCCCAAACGCGCAGACAGGAATAAGCCCGCAAGGATCAACAGGCCCAGCGTGATCGGGCCCCAAATGATGTTCTCATTTGTCCACTTAATCAATTCCATCATATTTTTTCCTTCCTCTCTTATGTATGCCTAAAAGCATCCCAGTTCGATTATACGCCACATTTTCGAAAAAGCAACAGTGATTTTGCCATTTTCCGGCATTTTTGCTTTTTCATCCTGCAGAACAAGAACGGTATATCCTACACAACTCCAAAAAGCTCCAAAAGCACCTTTCCTGCCAGCAGCAATATCACAACAAGAATTACCGGGCGAACGATCTTAGAGCCGTTTTTCAGTGCCAATCCTGCGCCGATGTACTGCCCTGCCGTAGCAAAAACCGCGGAAATCAGACCAAGTGGGATCAGCACCTTGCCGGCAACCAGCGAGGTGAATAAGGCGCCCACATTGGAAGCCAGATTGACCAGCTTCACATTGCCGGAAGCTGTGCGCACATCTATCTTCCCAAGATAGCAGAAAGAAAGCAGCAAGAATGTGCCGGTACCGGGACCGTAAAAGCCGTCATAAGCACCGAAAATCAGGGAAGCGCTCCACACAATAGCGCCGCGCAGCCACTTGTTGAGGGCCCCCCGCTCTTCCGGCAGCGCCTTCTTTTTCAGAAGAATCACCGCGATCACGGGCAGCACAAATAGCAGCACAAGCTTCAGATATTGCTCATCGATCGCCAGATGCAGCCTTGTACCCAAATGCGCGCCCACCAAAGCAAGCCCAACGGAAGGAATCGCCAACAGCCAGTCTACATATCCGTTTTTTACATAGCGCACCGTGGATGCCACAGTGCCAATACAGGAAGAAAGCTTGTTGGTGCCAAGCGCAAAGTGCATCGGCAGTCCGGCGAGAAGATAAGTCGGCAAGGAAATAATCCCGCCACCACCGCCGATGGCATCCATAAAAGATGCGCAAAATACACCCGTGCACACAAGCAGCACTACCCAGATGGGATAACCGAAAAATTCCATATATATCTCCTTATAAGGAAAATTGTCGCAGACACCTGCATTCTATCACAATTTCTATATTTTTCAACAAAAACCTGCGAACCCCAATAGGATTTCCCAAATTTGATGGTGTCCTGTTGCAATACGCAACCCTTCTCTGCGGTTCGAGTCCGCCCACGAACAAAATAATAAATCCCATAGTGAATGATACATTCACTATGTGATTTATTGGTGCCGGTGACCGGACTCGAACAGGTACGCTGTCGCCAGCGGTGGATTTTGAGTCCACTACGTCTACCAATTCCATCACACCGGCTTGGTGCTCTGTGATTATATTCGATTTTTGCGTAAAAAGCAAGTCTTTTATCGATCTTTTTCCATGTTCGCCTTTTCCTGATCCATGTGCTCAGACAAGTGTTTGGACAGCAGAGCCAGAGATGCCGCCATGTTTTCCGACTGCACCAGGATCCCCTCCGGCACATCCAGATGCTTGGGTGCAAAGTTCCAGATGGCCTTGATGCCCGTGGAGATCAGACGGTCGCAGACATCCTGTGCATACTCCGTAGGCACGGTGATGATGCCGATGCAGATCTTATGCTTCTGGCAGAACTCCTCCAGACGGGACATATGCATAATGGGCTTGCCGGACTTGCTGGTACCGATGAGCACGTCATCGGAGTCAAAAGCGGCCACAATATTCAGGCCGTATTCCGCAAAGCCGCTGTAGCCCAGCAGGGCGCGGCCCAGCTTGCCCGCACCCACCAGAACGGCCCGGTTGGTGTTGGAATAACCGAGAAAGTTCTCAATATCCCGGATCAGTGTCTCCCGCAGATAACCAACCTTTGGTCTGCCGCCATCGCTGATCAGTGCCAGATCCTTCCGAACCTGCACCTCGCCCATACCCAGTGCTGCTGCCAGTGCGGTGGCGGAAATGTGGGCGGTGCGGTCTGCGGGCAGTCCCTTCAAATAGGACAGATAGACCGGAAGCCGCTTGACGGTGGATTTGGAGATTTCTTTGTTCATCATATTCCCGCCTCCTTTGCACTTCAGTATAGCAGATAAACCGCTTTATCGCAAGCGTTTTTTATCGATACAAAAATTTTATATCGATAAAAATACAATTATATCTATTACACGCAGATCTGTCTGCTGATTTCCCGCCGCAGCCGCTGCATGATCCGTTTTTCCAGGCGGGAAATATAGGACTGGGAGATTCCCAGCAGATCCGCCACCTCTTTCTGAGTTTTTTCCGGTCGGCCGTCCAGCCCGTAGCGCAGGGTCATGATGGTCTGTTCCCGCTCTGTCAGCCGCAGCAGCGCCTCCCGCAGCAGCTGATGATCCACATCGTCCTCCATGGGCCGCATGACCGTATCGCACTCCGTTCCCAGAATGTCCGAAAGCAGCAGTTCATTTCCGTCCCAATCCGTGTTGATGGGTTCATCCAGACTGACCTCCGTTTTCTGATTGGAGATCTTCCGGATGTGCATAAGGATTTCATTTTCAATGCAGCGGGAGGAATAGGTGGCCAGTTTGATCTTCTTGTCTGCCTTAAAGGTGTTTACCGCCTTGATCAGCCCGATGGTGCCGATAGAGATCAGATCCTCGATGCCCACACCGGTGTTCTCGAACCGCCTTGCGATATACACCACCAGCCGCAGATTGTGCTCGATCAGCGTCTGCTTGGCCCATGCATCCCCACGGGACAGCGCATCTATGCAGTCCTGCTCCTCCTGCGCATTCAGCGGCGCAGGCAGAATATCGCTGCCGCCAATGTACAAAATCCGCTCCGGTTTTCCAATACCCAGGCGGTTCCAAAAGATTTTCCAGTTCACCGAACATCCCCTCCAGTCAATGCTTCAAACCGCCCGTGAGCGGATAATTCCGTTTTTGTAAACGCAACCAGCAGGGTACCTTTCTTCCTTCCCTGCCGCACCTGACAGCGCACCGCAGGCAGCAGGCCTTTGCTGCCCACTGCTTCGTAGCGCACCAACCGGAACCGCAGTTCCGGAAATTGCATTGCCAGTTCTGTCGGATCCCGTATCAGACTGACTTCCGGCAGAAGCCGCTCCAACACATTCCAGTCTGCCACCAGTATCCGCTGTCCGGTGATGGGATCCCGCAGGGTGTTGCCTGTGTCCCGCAGAGCTTTCAGGTTGGTTTTCCGTTCCCCCAGCTGCAGCTCCAGCGCCACCAGGTCCCCACCGGTGTGGGTACCCCAGCCGCTCAGCACCACCGCCGCCAATCCATAGCAGGCTCCCGCCAGAAGCAGCAGTGCCGGCGTACTGACGGCATAATACGCCTTTCCGCCCAGAAACAGGCAGTCCGGTTCCACCGCCTGCACCAGCAGCAGCACCACGCCCCCAAAAGCAAAGCTCAGAGCAAAGAAAAACAGCCCCTGCTTCAGGGCGTTCCGCTTCCACCCGAAGGCCAGCAAAATCATCCCCGCCGCACAGACCAGCTGAAACACCATCCCCTGCAGCAATTCCAGCCCCGGCAGCACCGTAGCCACCGCATAGAGTCCGCCCAGGCAAGCGGCTCCCACCAGCCGCCGGAACCCTGCCGGACAGCCGCCCATGGCCGCGCTGCCCCGCAGCAGCAAATAATTGATCAGCGTATTGACGCCAAACAGCAGATCCACATACACCGTCACGGCACCACCCCCATGGACAAAGTATACCGCTCCCGGCATAAAAAAACGGACGGTTTCCCAATCCGGAAACCGACCGTTTTTTGTCTATTTGAGGGGCACGGATTCCCCGTCCCGCAGGATCTGTTTAATATTCTTTTCCGCCTTGCTGCGGGGCAGCAGAACCTCATGGCTGCAGCCGGAGCAGCGGAGCCGGAAATCCATACCGGTGCGGAGCACCAGCCATTCCCTGCTGCCGCAGGGGTGGGGCTTTTTCATCACAAGAATATCCTGTAAGCGCACATCCATGTGTTAACGCCGCCTTTCCATTGCATATAGATTATTGATATCAACAAGGGGGAATTGCCATGAACAACTATCTTCCCGAAGGAATGGGACTGCACCGCGGCGGGTACACAGCGGAGCAGCTTCGAAAAGCCCGTCAGGACGGCTCTATTCTGCAGGCGCCGGTCATACTCTGCACACCGGAGCACGATCTTCTTGTGGATCTGGGCTGCTGCACCGGGCGGATTCCCAGAAATGAAGCCGCTATTGGTATTGCAGACGGCTCCACACGGGAGATCGCCATTTTATCCCGGGTAGGAAAGCCAATCAGCTTCCGGGTTCTGGAATGTTCTCCCGGCGAACAGCCCCTGTTATCCCGCCGGCTGGCGCAGGAAGAAGCCCGCACCCATCTATTTGAAACAGGCATGCCCGGGGATATCCTCCCGGCGGTGGTGACCAATCCGGCCTCCTTTGGTGCTTTCTGCGATATCGGCTGCGGTGTTCCCGCGCTGCTGGGTATCGAATACATCTCTGTTTCCCGCATCAGCCACAGCCGCGACCGGTTCCGTGAAGATCAGTCCATTTACGTCCTGATCCGCTCTCTGGACCGGGACGCCATGCGCATCCAATTGAGTCATCGGGAGCTGTTGGGCACATGGGAGGAAAACGCCGCACGGTTTCAGGTCGGGCAGACCGTCACAGGCATCGTCCGCAGCATCAAGGAATACGGTGCCTTTGTGGAGCTGGCGCCCAACCTGTCGGGACTGGCAGAACCGAATTTCGACCTTCGGGTGGGCGATGCTATTTCGGTTTACATAAAATCCATTCTGCCGGAACGGCTGAAGATCAAACTGGTAGCCTTGCGGAAACTGGATCCCAGTACCCTTCCCCAGCGTCCTCTGCCCTACTTCCGCACCTCCGGTCATATGGACCGCTGGCGCTACGGCTCGGAGACCACGGCAAAAACCATCACGGTTTTTTGATCTCCTCCCAATATCGCTTGGCAGCCTGTTCATTTTTGTTGTCGCCGAATTCATAGTAGCGGCGGCCCAGCAGCTCATCGGGCAGATACTGCTGCCTGACCCAGTGTCCGGGGTAGTTGTGGGGATAGAGGTAGCCCTGTTCCCGCTCAAAGCCTGCACCGTCGGCATGGACGTTCTGCAGCTCCCGAGGGAGACTGCCGGTGATTCCGGCACGCACATCCGTGATTGCCGCATCAATGGCCATTTCCACGGAATTGGACTTGGGTGCGGTGGCAAGCAGCAGGCAGGCCTGTGCCAGCGGCAGACGGCCCTCCGGCAGACCCAGCTGCAGTGCGCTGTCCACGCAGGATTTGACAATGGTGACTGCCTGTGGGTAAGCCAGACCGATATCCTCGCTGGCGGAACAGAGGATCCGGCGGCAGGCGCCCTGCAGGTCGCCTGCTTCCAGCAGCCGTGCCAAATAGTGCATAGCTGCATCGGGGTCGGAACCGCGGAGGGACTTCATCAGCGCCGAAAGCACATCAAAGTGCTGATCGCCCTCCCGGTCATAACGCATACCGGAGCGCTGAGAAGCAGCCTTCGCATCCTCGCAGGTCAGGTGAATGTTCTGCCCCTCCACCACACCGGCGGAGAACAGCAGCTCCACCGCGTTGATAGCCTTGCGGATATCACCGCCGCAGGCCGATGCGATCTGCCGCAGGGCCTCCGGCTCCACCTCCGCCGTCAGGCCTGTTTTCCGTTCCATGTGGGCAATGGCGCGGCGCACGGCCTTTTCCGCCGCAGCAGGCTCCACGGACTTAAACTCAAACACCGTGGAACGGGACAAAATGGCGGAATACACATAAAAATAGGGATTTTCCGTGGTGGAAGCGATCAGGGTGATCCGACCGTTTTCAATATGCTCCAGCAGCGTCTGCTGCTGTTTTTTTGTGAAATACTGAATCTCATCCAGATAGAGCAAAATGCCGTTGGGCGCCAGAAAGGTATCCAACTGAGCCACGATCTCCTTAATGTCGGAAGAGGACGCCGTAGTGGCATTAAGTTTGCATAACCTTCTTTTTGTCCGGGCGGCAATGATATTTGCCACCGTGGTCTTGCCTACGCCGGAGGGGCCGTAGAAGATCATATTGGGGATCTTTCCGCTCTCAATGATCCGCCGCAGCAGCGCGCCGGGGGCCAGAATGTGATCCTGTCCACAGACGTCATCCAACTCCACAGGACGCAGTTCATCCGCCAAAGGCTGATACATGGACAAGACTCCTTTCTTCTTGGATTTGGTATATTATATCGAATTTATGATCGAAAAACAAGCAACAATCCACCGTTAAAAGGCCACCCATGGTTCCATTTCCGGCGGTTCGTGGATAAACTCCATGGGCTCGCCGGAGTAGGGGTGACGGAACGCCAGCCGGTAAGACCACAATGCAACGGGGCAGTCGTCCTCCCCGGTTCCGTATTTTTTGTCTCCCACCAGCGGCCAGCCACGGGAGGCAAACTGACAGCGGATCTGATGGGTGCGGCCTGTCCGCAGAATGACACGGACTTTGGAAAGGCCGTCCGCCTCTCCAAGATTTACATAATCAAGAATTGCTTCCTGTACATCCTTCCCCGGCTCCTGTACCACGTAGGTTTTCCGCTCCTGTTTGTTCCGCAGCAGCAGGTCGGTAAGAGTGTCTTGTTCTTTTGTGTGTCCGTGGACAACCGCCAGATATTCCTTTTGAAATTCCCCTTCCCGAATCTGGCGGGACAGCTCCGAAGCCGCCTTTGCCCGCCGTGCCAGCACCATCAGGCCGCTGACAGCCTGATCCAGCCGGTGAACCGTGCGGACATTGGCATTGGGATCTCCCAATGTCTGCCGAATCAGTTCCGGCAGGCCGCCGGGCTCATCGGTGGATTTTACCCCCGCCGGCTTGATGCAGACCAGAATATCCCGGTCCTGATAAATGATTTCAATCATTGCGAAGCGATCCCTCCATGGTGATCAGGCTGGCCTCATTCCACGGCACGGGATCTATCTCTCCCTCTGCCACAAAATTACGCCCGATTACACCGAGTTTTACCATGAAAAAACCCTCCTTTTTCGTCTTTTTTGATTATATCACAGCCCTGCAAGGGGCGCAATCCTCTTCCCAAGGGCGTTTTTTTCTGGTATAATGCAGGTAAATGCATCGAAGGAGACCGAAAAATGCAGGAAAAAGTCGCTAAAATCATCGAATTTTTAAAAGAATCTTACCCCGATCCCATGTGTGCCCTGCACTATGAACACGATTATCAGCTGCTGATCGCCGTGCGCCTGTCCGCCCAGTGCACCGATGAGCGGGTCAATCAGGTCACCCCCGCCCTTTTCGACCGGTTCCCCACCCTGAATGATTTTGCCGAAGCCGATGTGGCGGAGGTGGAGGAATACGTCCATTCCTGCGGCTTTTACCGGCACAAGGCCCGGGACATCGTGCTGGCCTGCCAGATGCTGCGGGACAAGTTCGGCGGAAAAGTGCCCGCCACCATGGAAGAACTGCTGTCCATCCCCGGTGTAGGACGGAAAACCGCCAATCTGCTGCTGGGCGACCTGTACAAGGTTCCCGGCTCCGTGGTCTGCGACACCCACTGCATCCGCATTTCCAACAAATTAGGACTTGCCAGGGGCAAGGAGCCGGAAAAGGTGGAAGCCCAGCTCCGGGCCATTCTGCCGCCGGAGGAAAGCTCTGATTTCTGCCACCGGATCGTGCTCCACGGCCGCGCCGTCTGTACCGCCCGGAACCCCCGTTGCGAAAGCTGCACCCTCGCTCCGTGGTGCGATACCTATCATCCGGGATAACAGGAAAAAGCACTTGCGCTTTCCAATCTGTTTTGCTATAATAATTCAGATAATGAGACAGGTCTGTAGACCGGAAGGGAGTCTATCCATGCTGCACAACTCCAATATCCGATTTGAATTCCTTGGTCTTCCCACTCCTGATTGCGGGGATATTGTTTCTACTCTCCCCGGTGATCGTGAATATACCGTTTTCCCCGGCTTCGCAGATGTACATGTGCATCTGCGTGAGCCGGGTTTTTCTTATAAGGAGACCATTGCCAGCGGAACAAAAGCCTGCGCCCGGGGCGGCTACACCACCGTCTGCGCCATGCCCAATCTGAACCCGGTGCCGGACAGTGACGAGCATCTGCGGCAGCAGGAGGAAATCATTGCTGCCGACGCCTGCATCCATGTCTACCCCTATGGTGCCATCACCGTGGGAGAGTTGGGACAAACCATGGCCGATCTGGATGTCATGGCGCCCAGAGTATGCGGCTTCTCCGATGACGGACGGGGTGTTCAGTCCCGCGCCATGATGCGGGAGGCCATGCTCCGCGCCAAGGCACTGGGCAAAATGATCGTTGCCCACTGTGAGGACAACGATCTGCTCTTCGGCGGCTATATCCACGATGGTGATTACGCCAAGGCCCACGGCCACCGCGGTATTTGCTCCGAAAGCGAATGGAAACCCATCGCCCGGGATCTGGAACTGGCGGCAGAAACCGGCTGCGCCTACCATGTCTGCCACATTTCCACCAAGGAAAGTGTGGAAGTCATCCGGCAGGCCAAAAAATCCGGCATCGACGTGACCTGTGAGACCGGCCCCCACTATCTGACCCTGGACGACAGATGCCTGCAGGAGGATGGCCGCTTTAAGATGAACCCGCCCATCCGCAGCAAGCAGGATCGGGAGGCTCTGGTGGAGGGTCTGGCAGACGGCACCATCGACTGCATTGCCACCGACCATGCACCCCACAGTGCTGAAGAAAAATCCAGAGGTCTGGAAAAATCCGCCATGGGCGTGGTGGGCATTGAGACTGCCTTCCCCGTGGTGTACACCTATCTGGTCAAGCCCGGCCTTGTTCCCATGGAGACGGTGCTGAAGGCACTGACCGTCAACCCCTGCAAGCGGTTCGGCCTGCCCATGGACGGCTGGAGCATCTGGGATCTGAACGAGAACTACACCATCGACCCTGCCGACTTCGTCAGCATGGGCAAGGCTACCCCCTTCACCGGCATGGAGGTCTTTGGCAAAAACCTGCTGACCGTTCTGAACGGCACGGTGGTCTGGAAGGCAGAATAAGATATGGCGGGCGACCAATGGTCGCCCCTACAAACCAATCTAAAGGAGAATACAAATGGATCAGCAATTCTGCACCATTTTGGAAAATAAGCCCGTGACCGATCTGGTCTGGAAAATGCGGCTGCAGGCAGACACCTCTGCCATCACCGCTCCCGGCCGGTTCGTCAACCTGAAGCTGGACGGCCTGTACCTGCGCCGCCCCATTTCCATCTGCGACTGGGACGAAACCAGCCTGACCCTGATTTACAAGGTGGTCGGCACCGGCACGGAGCAGATGACCAGACTGCAGCCCGGCGCTGTGATCGACACGCTGGTAAACTTAGGCAACGGCTATGACACCTCCAAGGCCGGCGACGCGCCCCTGCTCATCGGCGGCGGCGTAGGTGTGCCGCCCATGTACGGCCTTGCCAAGCGGCTGGTACAGGAGGGCAAGCAGGTCACGGTCATTCTGGGCTTCAACACCAAAGCGGAAATCTTCTATGAAGAGGAATTCAAGGCGCTGGGCGTGACGGTTCACGTTGCCACCGCCGACGGTTCCTACGGTACCAAGGGCTTCGTCACCGATGTGATGAAAGACCTCTCCTACAGCTATTTCTTCACCTGCGGCCCCATGCCCATGTTTAAGGCCATTGAAAAAGTGGCCGTCACCAGCGGTCAGTACAGCTTTGAAGAGCGAATGGGCTGCGGCTTCGGCGCCTGCATGGGCTGCACCTGCAAGACCAAATACGGCAACAAGCGCATCTGCAAGGATGGCCCTGTTCTGGAACGGGAGGAGATCGTATGGTAGATTTAAAGACAACCCTGTGTGGAATCGAACTGGATAACCCGGTGATCCCCGCATCCGGCACCTTTGGCTTCGGTCAGGAGTTCCATCAGTTTTACGACATCAACTGCCTCGGCAGCTTTTCCTTCAAGGGTACCACCCGGGAGCCCCGGTTCGGCAACCCTACCCCCAGAATTGCGGAATGCCCTTCCGGCATGCTCAATGCCGTGGGTCTGCAGAATCCCGGTGTGGATCATGTGATCGCCCACGAGCTGCCCGAACTGCGAAAAATCTTCCACAAGCCTGTCATGGCCAATATCTCCGGTTTCTCCGTGGACGAATATGTGGAGGTCTGCGAAAAGCTGGATAAAGAGGACGGCATCGGCTGGCTGGAAGTGAACATCTCCTGCCCCAACGTCCACGGCGGCGGCATGAGCTTCGGCACCGACCCCAAGGCCGCCGCAGAGGTGACCAAGGCTGTCCGCGCCGTCACCACCAAGCCCATCATCATCAAGCTGACTCCCAATGTGACCGACATCGTCACCATGGCAAAAGCCTGCGAGGATGCAGGCGCCGACGGCGTCAGCCTGATCAACACCCTGCTCGGTATGCGGATCAACCTCCGCACCCGCAAGCCCCTGATCGCCAACACCACCGGCGGCTACTCCGGCCCTGCCGTGTTCCCCGTTGCTGTCCGCATGGTATATCAGGTCAGCAAGGCCGTCAAGATCCCCGTGGTGGGCATGGGCGGCGTTTCCAGCGCGCAGGACGTCATCGAAATGATGCTGGCCGGCGCCACCGCTGTGGAAGTAGGCGCCGCCAATCTGGCGGATCCCTTCGCCTGCAAGAAGATCATTGAGGATCTGCCCAGAGTCATGGCAGAATACCGGATTGAGAAGCTTTCCGATATCATCGGCGCAGCACACTGACACAAACAACCGGTCATTGCGAGCCGCTGAAAGCGGCGTGGCAATCCGCTTCTCCACACAAAGAGGAAACGGTTTCCCACGTCGAGCTTACGCCCTCCTCGGAATGACACGGATAAACGATACTTCATTCAAAAGGAGATAGAATTATGGGAAAAGACGTCATCATTGCCTGTGACTTCGCCAGCAAAGAGGCTACCTTCCAGTTTCTGGATCAGTTCACCGGCAAAAAGCCCTTTATCAAGATTGGCATGGAGCTGTACTACGCCGAAGGCCCCCAGATCGTCCGTGATCTGAAGGCCCGCGGTCACAAGATCTTTCTGGATCTGAAGCTCCACGATATCCCCAACACCGTGAAAAAATCCATGGCGGTGCTTTCCCGGCTGGATGTGGACATGACCAATCTCCATGCCTCCGGCACCAAGGCCATGATGGAGGCCGCACTGGAGGGTCTGACCCGTCCCGACGGTACCCGTCCCATTCTGATTGCCGTGACCCAGCTGACCTCCACCAGCCCTGAGGCTATGAAGAAGGATCTGCTGATCAACGAGGAAATGGCCGAGGTGGTCATGCACTATGCCCACAACGCCAAGGAAGCCGGTCTGGACGGCGTGGTCTGCCCCCCGCTGGAAGCAGAAGCCGTACACAACCGCTGCGGCAAGAACTTCGTCACCGTCACCCCCGGTGTCCGCTTTGCCGATGGCGACAAGGGCGATCAGGTCCGC
Source organism: Candidatus Avilachnospira sp. (assembly GCA_045530865.1). Classification (GTDB taxonomy): domain Bacteria; phylum Bacillota; class Clostridia; order Oscillospirales; family Oscillospiraceae; genus Avoscillospira. The sequence goes on along the minus strand of JAZSCX010000069.1, from coordinate 43,175 downwards.
GTCATGACCCCCGAGCAGGCAAAGAAGATCGGCTCCGACTACATCGTTGTCGGCCGTCCCATCACCGCCGCCGCCGATCCCGTAGCTGCCTATGAGCGCTGCGTGAGAGAGTTTGTGGATTAACCTATAGGAGGATAAGATACATGGAAAACGCCCACATTGTCATCGCAAAGGATCTGCTGAAAATCAAGGCAGTATTCTTCCGTCCCTGGGAGCCGTTCACCTGGGCTTCCGGCATCAAGAGTCCCGTTTACTGCGATAACCGTCTGACCCTCACTGCCCCCGAAGTCCGCAACGACGTGGAAAACGCGCTGGCAGACATCATCAAGGGAAAATATCCCGATGTGGATGTACTGATGGGCACCTCCACTGCCGGCATCGCCCATGCCGCCATCGTCGGTCACATTCTGGGCCTTCCCATGGGCTATGTCCGCTCCGGCAGCAAGGATCACGGCCGTCAGAACCAGATCGAAGGCAAGCTGGAGCCCGGCCAGAAGGTCGTGGTCGTGGAAGACCTGATCTCCACTGGCGGCAGCTGCATCGAAGTGGTCAATGTCCTGCGGGAAGCCGGCGCTGAGGTGCTGGGCATCGTGTCCATCTTCACCTATGGCATGCAGAAGGGTCTGGACCGTCTGGCCGCTGCCAACGTAGAAAACACCAGCCTGACCAACTTTGACGTCATTGCGGAGGTCGCCGCACAGGAAGGCTACATCCAGCCCGAGGACATCGCCAAGCTGATCAAATTCCGCAACAATCCTTCTGACGAAAGCTGGATCGGAGGTGCACAGGCATGAGAAGCGTCATCGATATTCTGGATCTGAGCGTAGAAGAACTGAACGAGCTGGTTGCCGTGGCCGAGGACATCATGGCAAACCCTGCCAAGTATGCCCACAAGTGCGAAGGCAAGAAGCTGGCTACTTTGTTCTTTGAGCCCTCCACTCGTACCCGTCTGAGCTTTGAGGCCGCCATGTATGAGCTGGGTGGCAACGTCCTGAGCGTGGCCTCCGCCGCATCCTCTTCCGCCTCCAAGGGTGAAAGTGTGGCCGATACCGCCAAGATGATCTCCTGCTACGCCGATATCATGGCCATGCGCCATCCCAAGGAAGGCGCGCCGCTGGTGGCTGCAATGAACGCCACCATTCCCGTAATCAATGCCGGTGACGGCGGTCACTTCCATCCCACCCAGACACTGGCAGACCTGCTGACCATTCACTGCGAGAAAAAGCGCTTTGACAACCTGACCATCGGTCTGTGCGGCGACCTGAAGTTCGGCCGTACCGTCCACTCTCTCATTGCCGCCATGTGCCGCTATGACAACATCAAGTTCGTGCTGATCTCTCCCGAAGAGCTGAAGCTGCCCAGCTATGTCAAGACTGAGCATATCAACCCCAGCGGCAAGACCTATGTGCAGACCACCGATCTGGAATCCGTCATGCCCGAGCTGGATGTGCTGTACATGACCCGTGTGCAGAAGGAACGCTTCTTCAACGAGGAAGACTACCTGCGTCTGAAGGACAGCTACATCCTGACTCCCGAAAAGCTGCAGACCGCCAAGAAGGATCTGATCATCATGCATCCCCTGCCCCGCGTCAATGAGATCAGCGTGGCTGTGGACAATGATCCCAGAGCCTGCTACTTCAAGCAGGCCCTGTACGGCAAATTCATGCGGGAAGCTCTGATTCTCAAACTTCTGGAGGTGCAGTAAATGAAAATTGATTCCATTGTCAATGGTATTGTCATCGACCATATCGGCGCAGGCCGCGCCATGCTGCTGTACAAGCTGCTGAAGCTGGATAAGCTGCAGGATCATTCCGTCGCCATGATCATGAACGTTCACTCCCGGAAGATGGGCCGCAAAGACATCATCAAGGTGGACGCCGACATCGATCTGGATCTGGATGTCATCGCCTATGTGGACCCGAACGCCACCGTCAACATCATCCGCGACGAACAGCTGGTGGAGAAAAAGGCCATTCAGCTGCCTGAGAAGCTGGTCAACGTGGTGAAATGCAAGAACCCCCGCTGCATCTCCACCACCGAGCAGGAGCTGCCGCAGGTGTTCCTGCTGACCGACCGGGAAAACGCCGTTTACCGCTGCCGCTACTGCGAAACCAAGGCAGAAAGAAAGTAATAATTGCAAAAAATCCCTTGTGCACTGCTGCACAAGGGATTTTTGTGTCATTTACTTGCTACCGGTGGTGGAGCGCAGGGTCACATCATGGTAGCCGCCTTCCACAATGGAAGTTGCGGAGACCAGCGTGATCTTGGCATCTCTCTGCAGGTCGGGAATGTTGATCACGCCGCAGTTGCACATGGTGGATTTGACCTTGTACAGGGACTTCTCCACGTTGTCATGGAGAGGACCTGCGTAGGTGACGTAGGAGTCAACACCCTCTTCGAAGCCCAGACCGGTCTTGCCTCCCAGATCGTAGCGCTGCCAGTTACGGGCACGATTGGAGCCTTCGCCCCAGTATTCCTTCACATAGGTGCCGTTGACCATCAGCTTCTGAGTGGGAGACTCATCAAAACGGGCAAAGTAGCGGCCCAGCATGATGAAATCGGAGCCCATGGCCTGGGCCAGTGTCATATGGTAGTCATGGACGATGCCGCCATCGGAGCACAGGGGGATATAGATGCCGGTTTCTTCAAAATATTCGTCACGGGCCTGTGCCACTTCGATCACTGCGGTGGCCTGACCGCGGCCGATGCCCTTCTGCTCACGGGTGATGCAGATGGAGCCGCCGCCGATGCCGATCTTAATGAAGTCCGCGCCGGCCTTTGCCAGACACAGGAAGCCGTCCTTGTCGACCACGTTGCCGGCGCCGACCTTGACGCTGTCGCCGTAGGTCTCGCGGATCCATGCAATGGTCTGCTCCTGCCAGCAGGAATAGCCCTCGGAAGAATCGATGCACAGAACGTCTGCACCGGCTTCCACCAGTGCGGGAACACGCTCACGGTAGTCGCGGGTGTTGATACCGGCGCCGACCATGTAGCGCTTCTGGCTGTCCAGCAGCTCCAGCGGGTTTTCCTTGTGGTTATCATAGTCCTTGCGGAACACGAAGTATTTCAGGCAGTCATTGTTATCCACGATGGGCAGAGCGTTGAGCTTGTTGTCCCAGATGATATCATTGGCCTGCTTCAGGGTGGTCTCGTCGCCGCCCACGATCAGCTTTTCCCGGGGGGTCATGAAGTCGCGCACCATTTCGTCGCCGGTCATGCGGCTGACGCGGTAATCACGGCTGGTGACGATGCCCAGCAGCTTGCCGGTGGCAGTGCCGTCCTCTGTGACAGGCATGGTGGAGAAGCCCTTGGACTTCTTCAGTGCCAGCACATCGTTCAGAGTCATATCGGGCTTCAGGTTGGCTGCGGAAACGACGAAGCCTGCCTTATGGGACTTGACACGGGCCACCATCGCAGCCTCGGATTCGATGGACTGGGAGCCGTAAATAAAGGACATACCGCCTTCCTTTGCCAGCGCAACTGCCAGCTTATCATCGGAAACGGACTGCATGATGGCAGAAACCAGCGGAATATTCAGCATAATGGAGCTCTGCTCACCCTTTTTGAACTTGACCAGAGGCGTCCGCAGGCTCACATTGGCGGGGATGCACTCCGCAGAGGTGTAGCCAGGCACCAGCAGGTATTCACTGAAGGTATGAGAAGGCTCGGAGTAATAATGGGCCATAATAAATTCCTCCTATATCGAATAGACAAATGTATTTCCTTAATCCATGATTCTACATTGTCAGCGGACAATTGTCAATTACTTAAAATACTTGACGGCGCTGCGGAACATACCCAGTTCAAAGTTGCCGGGGACATTCTTGTACAGATCCTTGCCGATACGCTCGGAGTGACCCATTTTGCCGATGACGCGGCCATCGGGAGAGGTAATGCCCTCGATGGCGTACAGGGAGCCGTTGGGGTTGAAGGCCGTATCCATGGTGGGCTGACCGTCCAGATTCACATACTGGGTGGCGATCTGGCCGTTTTCTGCCAGCTGGCGGATCACATGTTCGGGGGCGATGAAGCGGCCTTCGCCGTGGGAAATAGGCACGGAGAAGATCTGACCGACCTCAGCTTCTGCCAGCCACGGAGACTTGTTGGTGCAGACACGGGTCCGCACGATGGAGGACTGGTGGCGGCCGATGGTGTTGTAGGTCAGGGTGGGGCAGGTGTCATCGGCATCGATGATCTTGCCGAAGGGCACCAGACCCAGCTTGATCAGCGCCTGGAAGCCGTTGCAGATACCGGCCATGAGGCCGTCTCTCTGCTCCAGCAGGCGGGTAACTTCTTCCCGGACTGCGGGAGAGCGGAAGAAGGAGGTGATGAACTTGCCGGAGCCGTCTGGCTCGTCGCCGCCGGAGAAGCCGCCGGGGATGAAGATCATCTGGCTGGTGGCAATGGCCTTGGCAAAGCGGTCAGCGCTTTCGGCTACCTGATCGGCAGTCAGATTGCGGATGACCAGAATTTCAGCCTCGCCGCCTGCTGCGATCACAGCGCGGGCGGAATCAAATTCACAGTTGGTGCCGGGGAACACGGGGATCAGCACCTTGGGCTTGGCGCACTTCACAGCAGGTGCCGCAGTGCAGCCTGCGGTGTAGGCAAAGGTCTCCAGCTTGCTTTCGGCAGGTGCCTTGGTGGGATAGACCTTCTCCAGCACGCTGTCATTGGCCTGCAGCAGTTCCGCAACAGAAACGGTCTCGCCGCAGACGGTCACATTGCCGTCATCGGTGGTGACACCGACCTTCACGGCGCAGTCCACATCCTCGGTCAGCTCTGCCACGATCATGCCGGGGGCCGCACTGTACCAGGGAGCGCCGTTGTTTTCATAGGAGAAGCCAACGCCGTTGCCGAAGGACATCTTCATGACAGCCTCTGCCACGCCGCCTGCCTCGATGGCCCATGCGGCCTTGACCTTGCCGGCCAGTGCCAGATCGTGGAAGGTCTCCCATGCGTCCTTGTGACCGTCATAGTCGCTGAGATCGGCAGTGCCGAACAGATAGACGGGATGGCCTGCTGCCTTGAACTCGGTGGAGAGCACTTCACCGGCCTTGGCGGGGGCAATGGCGAAGGAAATCAGCGTGGGAGGCACATCCTTATCGAGGAAGGAGCCGGACATGGAGTCCTTGCCGCCGATGGCAGCGGCTTCCAGACCCAGCTGCACATCCAGCGCGCCCAGCAGCGCCATAAAGGGCTTGCCCCAGCGCTGAGGCTCCTGACGGAGCTTCTCAAAGAACTCCTGCAGAGTCAGATAGGCTTTCTTATAGTCTGCACCGGCAGCCACGATCTTAGCCATGGAGGTCAGAATGCTGGCCTTTGCACCGGTGAAGGGATCGTCGGACATCCAGTCGGGATCAAAGCCCCATGCCATGATGCTGGCCTGATCGGTGGTCTGATCGGGTTCCACGGGGAACAGGGCTGCCATGGCCTGCGCGGGGGTACGCTGGGTCTTGCCGCCGAAGGGCATCAGCACGGAGCCTGCGCCGATGGAGCCGTCAAACCGCTCCACCAGACCGCGGCGGGAAGCAAACTTCAGATCGGAGGCGATTTCCTTCAGGCTGCCGCTCTGTATGAAGCCCACGGGGCGGTTGGCATCTGCCACGGCAACACCGGCGGTCTTGACGGCGCCGTTGGTGTTCAGGAATTCACGGCTCAGGTCGGCAATGGTCTCGCCGCGCCACTTCATGACCATGCGGGGGCTTTCGGTGACCACAGCCACAGTGTAGGCTTCCAGATTTTCCTTTTCCGCCGCAGCGATAAAGGCGTCCACATCCTTGGCTTCCACGACCACGGCCATACGCTCCTGAGACTCGGAGATGGCCAGCTCGGTGCCGTCCAGACCGTCGTACTTCTTGCGGACAGCATCCAGATCGATCTGCAGACCGTCGGCCAGCTCGCCGATGGCAACGGAAACACCGCCTGCGCCGAAGTCGTTGCAGCGCTTGATCAGACGGGTGACCTCGCCGTTGCGGAACAGGCGCTGGATCTTCCGCTCCTCGGGGGCATTGCCCTTCTGGACTTCGGAAGCCATGGTGGTCAGGGATTTCATGTTGTGGCTCTTGGAGGAGCCGGTGGCGCCGCCGATGCCGTCACGCCCGGTACGGCCGCCCAGCAGAATCACCACATCGCCGGGTGCGGGCACTTCACGGCGGACATGGTCGGCGGGTGCAGCGCCCACAACGGCGCCACATTCCAGACGCTTGGCAATGTAGCCATCGTGGTAGACCTCTGCCACGTGACCGGTAGCCAGACCGATCTGGTTGCCGTAGGAGGAGTAACCGGCGGCTGCGGTGGTTGCCAGTTTCTTCGGGGGCAGCTGGCCGGGAGTGGTACCGGCAAAGGACACAGGGGGGTCCCCGCCGCCGGTGACGCGCATGGCCTGATGGACATAAACACGGCCGGACAGAGGATCGCGGATACAGCCGCCGATACAAGTGGCAGCGCCGCCGAAGGGCTCGATCTCCGTGGGATGGTTGTGGGTCTCATTTTTGAACATCAGCAGCCAGTCCTGCTCCTCGCCATCGACCACGGCGGGAACGTGGATGGAGCAGGCGTTGATCTCTTCGGATTCGTCCAGCTCGGGCAGAACGCCGCGCTTTTTCAGGACTTTGGTACCGATGGTGGCAATATCCATCAGGGTCTGGGGGCGCTTGGCGGCCTTTCCCTCGCCGTAGACCTCCACACGGGCAGCCAGATACTGCTCATAGGCTTCCCTGACGGCGGGATCGGCAATTTCGATGCCCTTCAGATGGGTGGAGAAGGTGGTGTGACGGCAGTGGTCAGACCAGTAGGTATCGACCAGGCGAACCTCGGTGATGGTGGGATCCCGCTTTTCGTCATCGCGGAAGTATGCCTGCAGGAACTTCAGATCGTCCAGATCCATGGCCAGACCCAGTTCTTCCAGCAGGGCGCTCAGACCGGCCTCATCCAGTGCGGTAAAACCGTTCAGGGTGCGCACCATGGGGGGCACGGCGTGCTCCCGGGCGAGGGTCTCGGGCTTTTCCATGGAAGCCTCCCGGCTTTCCACGGGGTTGATCAGATAACCGCGAATCTTTTCCAGATCTTCGGCGGACAGGTTGCCTTCCAGCAGGTAGACCTTGGCGTGGTTCACCAGAGGACGCTCTACACCGGCCATCAGCTGGATGCACTGGGCGCAGGAATCGGAGCGCTGGTCAAACTGGCCGGGCAGGGCTTCCACAGCCAGAGTGGCATGGATGTTCCGGGGCTCGGGGAAGGTCTCGTCAAAGACCACGTCCACCTGCGGCTCGGAGAATACCGTGCCCTTGGCAGCGGCATAGACTTCCGGATCGATGTTTTCCACATCGTAGCGGTTCAGAATACGAACGCCTTCCAGCGCCTGAATACCCAGAAAGCTCCGCAGATCATTCAAAAGATTATTGGCTTCGGGAGACAGGCCGGGGCGCTTCTCCACAAAAATACGATATACCATGGTTAGTTCTCCTTTCCGGCTGCCAGTGCGCGCTGACCGATGTCACGGCGGCAGTAGGCATTGTCGAAGTGGATGCGGTCGGCCAGATCATAGGCCTTGGTAATGGCGGTCTGCAGATCCTCTGCAATGGCCACGGCGCCCAGCACACGGCCGCCGTTGGTGACCAGTTTGCCGTCCTTGATGGCGGCGCCGGCCACATAGATGGCCTCGTCGGCTCTGGTTGCAGGCAGGGTCATTTCAAAGCCCTTTTCGTAGGCTTCGGGATAGCCCCTGGAGGCCAGAACCACGCAGCAGGCGTGCTGATTCTTGAACTTGACCTCCACCTGATCCAGCGTACCGGCGGCAACGGCCTGCATGACCGTCAGCAGATCGGTGTCCAGCAGGGGCAGCACCACCTGCGTCTCCGGATCGCCGAACCGGCAGTTGTACTCGGTGACCTTGGGGCCGGAGGGCGTCAGCATCAGACCGAAATACAGGCAGCCGGCAAAGGGACGGCCCTCAGCCTGCATGGCCTGAATGGTGGGCAGAAAGATCTCTTCCATGCAGCGGTCGGCAATGGCCTTGGTGTAGTAGGGGTTGGGGGCAACGGTGCCCATGCCGCCGGTGTTCAGGCCCTCGTCATTGTCGTGGGCCCGTTTGTGATCCATGGAGGACACCATGGGCACCAGCGTCTTGCCGTCGGTAAAGGACAGGACGGACACTTCGGGGCCGGTGAGGAACTCTTCGATGACCACGGTGGTGCCGCTGGCACCGAACTTACCGCCTGCCATCATATCGGTAACGGCTTCTTTTGCCTCTTCCCGGGTCTGGGCAATGATGACGCCCTTGCCCAGGGCCAGACCATCGGCCTTGACCACGGTGGGAATGGGGGCAGTCTCCAGATAGGCCAGCGCCTTGTCCAGCTCGGTGAATATCTCATAGGCAGCCGTGGGGATTCCGTATTTCTTCATCAGGTTTTTGGAGAAGGCCTTGCTGCCCTCGATGATAGCAGCGGCCTTGTTGGGGCCAAAGCAGGGAATGCCGATGGCGTTCAGGGCATCCACAGCGCCCAGCACCAGAGGATCGTCGGGAGCGACCACGGCAAAATCGATCTGGTTTGCCTTGGCAAATTCCACCTGCGCCGGGATATCCTTGGCGCCGATGTTGACACAGACGGCGTCATCCGCCATACCGCCGTTGCCGGGCAGGGCGTAGATGACTTCCACCTTCGGATTTTCTTTCAGTTTCTGGATAATGGCATGCTCGCGGCCGCCGCCGCCAATGACCATAAGTTTCAAAGGATGACCTCCTCGAAAGTATAGTAGGGTCCCCTTGAGGGGAGCTGTCAGCCTCAAGGCTGACTGAGAGGTGTGTGCAGGCACGCTTTTTTCACCTCTCCGTCACGCTCCGCGTGCCACCTCCCCTCAAGGGGAGGCTTTTTTATCTGCTCAGCTGCTCTGCTACAATCTCTGTGGCCTGCGGCAGCAGGATCCATTCGGCCTGTTCCATGACACGGCGCTGCAGGATCTCCGGGGTATCCCCTTCCAGCACATCCACTGCCTTCTGGGCAATGATTCTGCCGCCGTCGGGGATCTCATTGACAAAATGCACCGTGGCGCCGGTGACTTTGACGCCGTAGCGCAGCGCTTCTTCGTGGACACGGAGGCCGTAGTAGCCCTCGCCGCAGAAGCTGGGGATCAGGGCGGGATGAATATTCAAAATCCGCTCCGGCCACTGGGAGGTGAAATTGCCGGACAAAATCTTCATAAAGCCTGCCAGCACGATCATCTGGATCCCTGCAGACTGCAGCACAGAGGACAGGCGGGTCTCAAAGTCCTTTCCGGTGATCACAGACGTAGCCACACCGGCCTTTTCCGCCCGAGTCAGGGCATAGGCGCCCTCTTTGTTGGAGACCACCAGTGTGATCTCGCCATGGGGAATCTTTCCGGCGGCCTGTGCGTCCAGCAGTGCCTGCAGATTGGTACCGCCGCCGGAAACCAGAACGGCAATCTTCGTCTTTACCACAGAACCACCTTTTCCTCGCTCTCGATGATCTCGCCCAGCACATAGGCATCCTCACCATTGGCCTTCAGGATCTCCAGCGCCTTTTCGGCCTGTGCGGCAGGAACCACAATGCTCATGCCAACGCCCATGTTGTAGGTGTTATACATATCATGCTGGGAAATGCCGCCTTCCTTGGCGATCAGATCGAAGATGGGCAGCACCTGCACATCCTTGTAGGCGATCTTTGCGCCCAGACCATCGGGAATGCTGCGGGGAATGTTCTCAAAGAAGCCGCCGCCGGTGATGTGGGAAATGCCCTTCACATCCACCTGCTCCAGCAGTGCCAGAACGGGCTTCACATAGATTTTGGTGGGAGTCAGCAGGGTCTCAGCCACGGTCTTGCCGCTCAGCTCTTCCCGGGCTTCGTACAGCTTGGGATCGTTGCTGTCGATGTTGAACACCTTGCGGCACAGGGAGAAGCCGTTGGAGTGGATGCCGGAGGAACGCAGCGCCAGCACCACGTCGCCGGCTGCCATCTTCTTGTTGTCGATAATCTTTTTCTTGTCCACGATACCCACGGCAAAGCCTGCCAGATCGTATTCTTCCACAGGCATCATGCCGGGATGCTCGGCAGTTTCGCCGCCGATCAGAGCAGCACCGGACTGAACGCAGCCCTCTGCCACGCCGGAGACGATCTCGGCGATCTTTTCGGGGATATTCTTGCCGCAGGCAATATAGTCCAGGAAGAACAGGGGCTTGGCGCCCACGCAGATGATATCGTTGACACACATGGCAACGGCGTCGATGCCGATAGTATCATGCTTGTCCATCAGGATGGCCAGTTTGACCTTGGTGCCGCAGCCGTCGGTACCGGAGACCAGAACAGGCTCCTCCATGCCGGCCACGGGCAGGCCGAAGCAGCCGCCAAAACCGCCCACATCATCGAGGCAGCCTTCGTTGCGGGTACGGGCAATGTGGGATTTCATCAGTTCCACAGCCTTATAACCAGCGGTGATATCCACACCGGCTGCTGCGTAAGCTTCGCTGTAGCTGTTTTTCATACTGGGAGTTCTCCTCTCAATCGTATTGTCATAAATGCACGCACGCCCCGTGCCCCAAAAAGAGCACGAGGTTGCGTAAAAATCTTATTCTTTACCGGTCCAGCAATAGGTGCAGACCTTTTCCCGATCCAGACCGATGGCCTCCAGCATACCGTCCAGAGACTGGAACTCCAGAGAGTCGAAGCCCATCTCTTCGCAGATGCTCTTCAGCAGGCACTGTCCGCGCTCGGTGGAACGGTCGGCGTATTCGTCCAGATGCGACAAGCCGATCTCGCCCTCCAGACGCTGGATCGTCTTTCGGGTCAGCAGCTCCATTTCGGACTTGCTTCTGGAGAAGTTCAGATACCGGCAGCCATACATGATGGGCGGACAGGCGGAGCGCATATGTACTTCCTTGGCACCGCTGTCGTACAGGAAGTCCACGGTCTCCCGCAGCTGGGTGCCGCGGACGATGGAATCATCGATCAGCAGCAGCTTTTTGCCCTGAATCAGCTCCGGCACAGGAATCTGCTTCATCTTTGCCACCTGATTGCGCACCGCCTGATTGGTGGGCGTAAAGGAACGGGACCAGGTGGGTGTATACTTGACGAAGGGGCGTGCAAAGGGCTTGTGGCTCTGGTTGGAATAGCCGATACCGTGGGGCAGACCACTGTCCGGCACACCGGCCACATAGTCCACATCCGGCATAATGCCGGCGGCAGCCTCGTCTCTGGCCATGATCTCACCGTTGCGGTAGCGCATGACCTCCACGTTGCGGCCTTCGTAGTTGGAGTTGGGATAGCCGTAGTACGCCCACAGGAAGGCGCAGATCTTCATATCCTCGCCGGGCGCCGCCAGCTGATCAAAGCTGTCCGGCGTGAGACGGACGATCTCACCGGGGCCCAGCTCGTGGAAATCGTCATAGCCCAGCTTGTGGTAGGTGAAGGACTCAAAGGTCACGCAGAAGCCGTCATCGTTCTTACCCACATGCAGGGGCAGCCGTCCCAGCTTGTCACGGGCAGCGATCAGGCAGTCCTTCGTCAAAATGATGATAGTGGCTGTGCCGTTGATGGCCTCCTGTGCGTGGCGGATACCCTCCACGAAGGAATCCTTCTGGTTGATCAGCGCCGCCAGCAGCTCCGTCTGGTTGACCTTACCGGAGCTCATGGCCATGAACTGATGACCGTGATCAGAGAAATAGGTATCCACCAGCTCATCCTCATTGTGGATGACGCCGACGGTCGCAATGGCATAGAAACCCAGATGGGACCGCACCAGCAGAGGCTGGGGATCGGTGTCACTGATGGAGCCGATGCCGCTGCAGCCTGCAAATTTGGGCAGATCTGCCTCAAACTTCGTCCGGAACGGCGTATTTTCAATATTGTGAATCTGCCGCTGGAAGCCCCGCTCGGTATCATAAAACGCCATGCCGCCGCGGCGGGTTCCCAGATGGGAGTGATAGTCCGCGCCAAAGAAGATGTCCAAAACCACATCTTTCTTCGAGATCGCTCCAAAAAAACCGCCCATACGTCCTCCTTAAGGATGCTTATGCAAAGAACAGCTTGTTCAGGCTCATGGGATCCACATACTCGCCGTCCTTATAGACGCGCATATTGCCGGATGCCACTTCGTCGATCAGCATCACCTTGCCGTCGGGTGCATAGCCGAACTCAAACTTGATGTCATACAGATCCATACCCTTTTCCGCCAGATCGTCAGCCACGATCTTGGTGATCTTCTGGGTCATGTCCTTCAGATCCTCATACTGCTCGTCGGTCATGACGCCGATGGCAACCAGAGCATCCTTGGTGATCAGGGGATCGCCCTTGGCGTCGTCCTTCAGGGTGGTTTCCACATAGTAGGGCAGGTCGCTGCCGGAAGCGATCAGATCGCCGTAGCGGCGGATGAAGGAACCCACAGCCTTCAGGCGGCAGATAACTTCCAGACCCTTGCCGAACACCTTGGCGGGCAGAACCTCCATGGTGGTGTCAGCCAGATCGGCGGAGACATAGTGGGTCTTGATGCCGGCGGCATTGATCTTCTCGAAGAAGTAGATGGACATACGGAGATTGACGTCGCCCACGCCGTCAATGGTCAAGCCGACGGAGTTCTCACCGGGATCAAACACACCGTCCTTACCGGTGCAGTCATCCTTGAACTTCAGCAGGCAGTTGCCGTTTTCCAATGCAAATACGTCCTTGGTTTTGCCGGTGTAAATGAGCTTCTTTTCCATGATAATGACCTCCGTAATATGATAAATGTCAAGAATTAACCGTTGAACTGTGCCTCAAGGGCAGCATTTTTTTCCAGAACCTTTTTCGCATCGGCGTCACGCTTGGCCTGCAGCTTTGCAGCCAGCTCCTCATCCTCGATGGCCAGCATCTGAATGGCCAGCAGAGCGGCGTTGGCGGCGCCGTCGATAGCGACGGTGGCAACCGGGATACCGGTGGGCATCTGCACGGTGGACAGCAGGGCGTCCATGCCGTCGAGGTACTTGGCCTTGACGGGAATACCGATGACGGGCAGCGTCGTGTTGGCGGCAATGGCGCCTGCCAGATGGGCAGCCATGCCGGCGGCGGCAATGATGGCGCCGAAGCCGTTGGCACGGGCATTCATTGCAAAATCTCTGGCTTCCACAGGGGTTCTGTGGGCAGAGTACACATGGACCTCCACGGGTACCGCAAACTGCTTCAGGGTGTCAATGGCTTTCTGCACAACAGGCAGATCGCTGTCGCTTCCCATGATAATACCGACTTTTTTCATTGCTTACCTCCATAAACGAAAGGTTTTTCCCAAACACAGGACGAAAAGCGACCGTTTTCCGCCCGATTTTCCATCTTAACTTTACCATGAAACCGCGTTCATTACAAGCTGTCAGTTCTTAGATTCTCCTTTTATTTTCCGAATTGAGCTTGTGCGATTTGCACAGTTTTCGTAGCATTTTCATTCTATCCGGCCGGTTCTTTTCAGGATTCCGAACGCAAATTCGCTATTATCGAATAGACTTGAAGAGTATTTCCCAATCAGCCGCATTTTACAGCCGGACGAACAGGGAGATCACCACGGAGATCAGACCGCACACGCCGATGGCAATGGAGCTCATGGCACCCTGAATCTCGCCCATTTCCCTGGCTTTTGTGGTTCCAAGCGCATGGCTGCAGGCGCCGGTGGCCAGTCCCTGCGCCACCGGATCGGTGATCCGGAACCACTTGGCAAACAGGGGCGCACACAAAGCCCCTGTGATGCCCGCGATCATCACACTGCAGACGGCAATGGCCGCCACACCGCCATGGCTCTCCGCAACGCTGATGGCAATGGGGGTGGTGCAGCTCTTGGGCAGAATGGAGGCCGCAATGGCTTTGTCCACCCCAAACAGCTTGCACAGGCCGAGAATGGAGGCCATGCTGGTGAGACTTCCCGTGGCACAGCCCACCAATACGGGAACAAAGTACTCCTTCAGCACCTTTCTTTGGTTGTAGATACTCAGCGCCAGCAGCGCCGTCACCGGCGTCAGCATCCAGCTGATGACATCGGCGCCCTTTGCAAAATTCTCATAGGGAATATGGAACACCAGCAGGATGGCAATACAGACGATCATGGCCACGATCACGGGATTGGCTAAAATCCATCCGGTTTTTTTCTGGATCCATCGGCCCAGCAAGAAGGTGACCACACACATGGTCAGCCCCAAAAAGGGAGAATTCAAAATCGCGTTCACTGTGCGGCCTCCTTTCTCTTGCGGAGCAGCTTCATGGTCAGCTGCACCACATGCCCGGTGACGAAAAACACCAGCGGCGTGGTCAGCATACTGATGAGCAGCACAGCCCACAGATTTGCCAGCAGCACATCCTTGTACTGCAGAATTCCAACACAGGGCGGAAGGAAAAAGATGGCCATGTGATCCATAAAGAACCCGGAGGTTTCCTTCAGCTGATGGGGCTTTACCAATCTGGATGCCAGCAGAAGCAGCAGAAGCACCATCGCCATCACACTGACAGGAAAGGTGAAAGGCAAAACAGAAGAAATCCCCTCCGCTGCCAGAGAGACCGCAAAAATCACGCACAGTTGCGCAAGAACAGACATAAAAACAACTCCTTTAACAGACATTGCCATTATAGCACAAAAAAACCTGTAAAGAAAGATTATTTCATAAGTATCGGGGGTCAGGCGATGTGCCCAGCCCCATTGCCGCAAAACGTTTTTTCAGCAGATACAGCCCGTAGCCCATGGCAAAGCCAAGAGAATTCAGCAGCAGGCCATCGACGTCCGTCACCCGGTCAAAGAACGGAAGCCGCAGCAGATTGATTCGGGGCGGAAAAACATCGGCGGGATCGAACAGCAGGGGTTGAATCCTCCCGCTTCCAGCAGATCTGCTTCTGCTTCACGGCAAAATACGCCCGCGCCAGCACCCACAGCACACTGATGCATACCACCATGGCGGTGTAGGAAATGGCAATTCACCCTATTCTCCTTTCGATCGGAGCGTATCCACAAAGGCCGCAAGGCGGCTCCGCATCCGCTCCAGACATTGGTCTGAGTCAAAAAACCGCAGAAACTCCGGCAGGTTCAGCCATCTGTAATCACAGGTCTCCCCCGGCTGCAGACGGATCTGATTTTTGGGATAGTCGGTTTCACAGAGGAAGCCTTCATAAAAGAACCTTTCCTTGTGATCCCAGCTGCGGCTGATGGACCGGAAGGTTCCACAGTCAATACCGGTTTCCTCCCACAGCTCCCGTTTGGCAGCTTCCAGTGCCGTTTCGCCCTGCAAAGCGCTGCCGCCGGCGCCGATCTCCCAGATATTGGGGTAACTCTCCTTCTCCGGTGACCGCCGCATCAGGAGAAAGCTGCCGTCCGCATGCCGCACCATTATGCAGCACACCAGATGGTACAGGCCCTTCGGCACCGGCTCGCCGCGAACCAGTGTCCCGGGCACCCGGTTGCCATTTGCGTCATAAGCATCCCAGAGTTCCATATCAAAACGCCTCGTAAATAAACACGCCGTTGCCGGTGAAGTAGATCAGTACCAGTGCCAGCATGACGGCATAGACCACCAGCTCCAGAATGCGGCCGACCATGGTCTGTCGAAAAGCCCTCCATTTTTTTATGAAAGCAGCCACGGGTCGATCACCTCCATAAACCGGTAGGCACCGTACTCATAGTTCAGGTGCCCAATGTCGTAGAAACAGGCTGTATCCAGCGCTCTTTCCAGATTTAAAAATTCCACATTCCGAGCTTCGCAGATGGCCTTGGCCTGTAAATAAACCGCCCGGGTTTCCGGAGAAATTTCCACCTCCGGATTAACCGGCATCCAAACACAGCGCAGCCGAATCCCCCGTTTTTCGCAGTAATCCGCCACCTTTTTCAAACATTTCATGTTTTCCTGAAAGTCCTCGATGGGCAGATTGACATAGCGGGAGGTTTCGATCTTTGCCGTCAGCTCCTCACTGGACAGGCAGCCGGAATAGTGGGCCTTCTGCCGCTGAGAGTAGTCCTCCGGCTCTTTTCCCAGCAGCTCCTTTACGCCGTTTTCCAGAAACAGCCGCAGCTTATCCCGCTGGAAATAGGTGTATGGCTCATAGAAATCCCGGTGCCACGGATAGGTGGGATGGGTTTCAAACTTGTCGTATAGGGTCAGATCGCTGAGACCGATGACCAGCTCGGAGCCGATCGTAATCTGCCCCTTTTGAATCATCTCCCACAGGTCCCGTACCACGCCGTAGTCCAGCCCGAGGTTTACATAATCACTTTCGCTAACCTCTTCCCGATAGGCGGAAATGACCACAGAATTGCCAAAAAACACGCGATTCCACGTCTTTTCCGGGTGATCCCGGCAGGTCAGCTCGAAATCATTGAGCACAAAACGGCCGGAATGGATCAAAAACGGCTGAAAAACCACCCCGATCAGCAGGTCCAGAGCCAGAAAAACAGCGAGAAAGGCCGGAAAAAAGCCGTATTTTTTCAGTTTTTTCATAACCGGAAGAACCCCCTTACTGCCTGCAGCAGCTGGGTGCCGCTCATGGTAAAGAACATGGCATTGATGGCAAACAGGCCGTTGACCACCAGACAGCGCAGCACAAAGTGCCATTTGGGGGTTTTGCGCTTATCCACCGTGGTCAGGCCGAAGATATTCTCCACCGCCAGGAAAAAGCCCATGTAGATACCGGTGCCGATGGCCATCAGGTCAAATTCATGCCACAAGCTCATAACCAGCATGGTGCACATACCGATGGCGGCGGACAGATACTTGTTGAGCCGCTTGCCGCCCACCACCACAAAAATATGTTCCCGGATCCAGTCGCTGAGGGTCACATGCCACTTCCGCCAGAACTGGGTAAAGCTGGCAGCAGTCCAGGGCTGTTTGAAATTTTCCGGTGCGGGCAGACCCATAAAGGTGCTGACCGCGATGGCCACATCGGCATAGCCCGCCATATCAAAGAACAAAATACCATAGCTGAGCACCGCCAAGGCGCCGCTGACGTAGAAATGAGACGACATCTGCAGCACCCGGTTCAGGCACTGCTGGGCCAGCGCCGCCAGCACCAGCTTTTTGAACATACCGCGAATGAAGCGCTTGATGCTGTCCTCCGTGACCTGTGCCGTAGGCATTTTGGGCTTATTGTAGTACTTGAGGAAATCCCGGTAGCGATAGATGGGGCCGCCGGTGATCACCGGGAAGAACAGCAAAAAGTTGGCATAGGTCAGGAAAGGCACGGTTTCTTCCGTATAATAGGTGTAGAAAATGGCATCCACTGCCTTGAGCATATTATAGGAAAAGCCGATGAGCACAAAGATGGCAGGCAGCATCGGAAAAAAGCCCGCCAGCCGCGCATAGAAAAACGGCGCCAGATCCAGCACGCAGAGCACCACAAACCAGACTTTTCTGCCTTTTTTGATTTTGCCCATTCCCTGCACGAGGCCCCAGCTGAACACCGTATAGACGGCATAAAAGACCGCCAGCTGCCAGTCCACATAGACCAGAATGCCCAGATCCAGCACCAGCAGCCACGGGGTCAGCCGCTTCTCCGGCCGCTTTTTCTGCAGCAGCCAGCTGCAGAAGGCAAAGGCCATCGCCGCCGCCAGCATGAGCAGCAGCGTGTCCACTTTCAAATACCACATACATGCTTCTCCATAAAATCATCGCCGTCAGGCGATACCATAATTGTCAATTGAAAATTTAAAGCTTGCTTTCCACCACTTCGGCGATCTCTTCAATGGTGTTCATGGGGTAGAGGGTAATATCCTTCTGGGTGATCTGGATGTTGAAATGATCCTCCAGAAACAGGACGATCTCCGTGGCACCCAGAGAATCCACAAAGCCGTAGTCAAACAGGTGCACATCGTCTGCAAAATCGGGGTCGTCGGCCTCGATCTCAAAATGCTCCAGAATATAGTTTCTCAGAATTTCCTTTACGTTTTCCATAGCAGTTCCTCTTTTCATAGATTTTGATACAGCGGCACGCCGGGGTCGTCGTGCCCTACAGGTTCCATCAGAGATATTTGCAGCACAGCAGTCCGATGGGCTCCATGCCCTGTTGCTTCCAGAATTGCTGCGCTTTTTCGTTTTTGCCCAGCACCTGCAGCTCCATGACAGTCACTTCCTGCTCCCGCAGCCAGTTCTCCGCATAAGCCGTCAGTTTTTGCGCCAGACCCTGATGCCGTGCCTGCGGCGCCACATAGAGATCATTGAGATAGCCCACACTGGCTTCTCCGCGGCAGGTGTATTCCGGCGCCAGCCGCAGAATGGAGCAGAACACAAAGCCCTGCAAGTTTCCCTCTGCATCTTCTGCCACCGAAGTGAGCACCAGACGGGATCGCAGACGGTTCTGCAGCACCCGGGGCAGGGTTTCTTCGTTCAGGTCATAATTCATGCCCACTTCCAGCAGGCCCTTATGATAATCATGATAGAGCCGCAGCAGCTGCTCCAGATCCTCGGCAGTTCCCTGCCGGATAGTCAGTTCCATGCTTTTCACCTCACAGCATGGCCTTCAGCGCCACCCGGTCGATCTTCCGGTTGGCATTGAGCGGGAATTCCTCCATGCAGACCACCTTGCCCGGCAGCATATACTTGGGAATCAGCTTGCCCAGCTCCAGATTGATCATCCGCTTATTGAGCTTCTGGGTTGTCTCCACAAAGAGCACGATCTGCTCGTTGGGTGCATCGAACACAGCGCAGGCATTGGTCAGACCGGCAACGGTGCGGGCGGCATTTTCAATATCGCCCATTTCAATGCGGTTGCCCCGAAGCTTGATCTGGCTGTCCTTCCGACCCACATACATGATCAGGCCGTCCTCGCACTTATAGGCCAGATCGCCGGTGTGGTACATTTCCTCATAGAAGGCTTTGTTCAGAGGATTGGCGGTAAAGGCCTTTGCCGTCTCCTCCGGATTGTTCCAATAGCCCAGCGCCAGCTGACTGCCGATGACGCACAGCTCACCGGTCTCGTTGGGAGCGGCCTCCGTGCCGTCCTCCCGCAAAATCAGCACCCGCATGTTATGGCGCTCATAGCCGATAGGCAGAGGCTCCAAATCGTCAAATTCCCGATCCACCAAATAGCAGGTGCAGTCCACGGTGATCTCCGTGGGGCCATAGAGGTTGGAATAGAGGCAATGGGGCAGATTCTTCCGCCAGATATTCAGCTGCTTGTTGGGCATGACCTCGCCGGCAAAAACTACGGTTTTCAGATCCGGCAGGTCGATGCCTTCCAGCACGCCGCAGTTTGCCACAGAATTCATAACCGTTGGTACCCAGAACACGCAGCTGACCTTCTTTTCCTTCACATGCTCCATGAGCTTGATGGGATACATGAAGAGAATCTCCGGAATGATCAGCACCTTGGCGCCGGTGAGCACCGATGCATACAAATCAAAGACGGAATTATCAAAGTGGAAGCCGGACTGCAGGCCGATGACGGTCTGCTCCGTGATGGAATAGGTCTCCGCGATCCACGCTGCATAATCCAGCACGCCCCGGTGGGGAATAACCACGCCCTTGGGCACACCGGTGGAGCCGGAGGTATACATAATATAGGCAGGGTCGGTATCCAGTGTGTCGGTCATGGCCTGATCGACTGCAATTTCATTCTCTTCTTCCGCAATTAAGTTGACATAATCAACAACTTCACAATCCGGCACCGCCATCTCCGCCAGCTTGGCTCTGCCCTCTTCATCGGTGATCAGGACGGGGGGATGCAGATTTTCCAGCGTCCGCTGAATGCGGGCGGCGGGAGCTGTGAAATCCAGCGGCGAATAAGGCACGCCGCAATAGAGGGCAGCATAGAAGCTGACCACGCAGGCGTTGCTCTTGGGCAGGAATACTGCCACAGGCTGGCCCCGTTTCAGTCCTTTTTTCAGGAAGAAAGCAGCGGCCCGGCGGGACAGACGGCGCAGCTGAGCATAGGTCAGCTCGCCATCCTGATCCTCCAGCGCAATTTTCTGCGGCCAATGCTTGGCAGCTTGTTCCAACAGGCAGGCAATGGAGTTCATCATGCCTCTCCTTTCAGCATCTTTTTCAGGGTTACCCGGTCGATTTTATCGTTTGCCGTATGGGGCAGCTTTTCCATGCAGATCAGCTTACCCGGCACCATATAGGCGGGAATGTGCTTTTTCAGTTCCATATTGAACCGTCTGGGCGGTAAAGTACCCTGCGTTTCCACATACAGGGCGATCAGTTCCTGCTCCGCATCGAAAATGGCGGCGGCGTTCTCCACGCCCTCCACGCACATGGCGGCAGTTTCAATGTCGCCCAGCTCGATGCGGTTGCCCTTGAGCTTGATCTGATTGTCCTTCCGTCCGCAGAACTGGATCAGGCCCTCCCCGTCCCAGTATGCCAGATCGCCGGTGCGGTACATCCTCTCCCGGTACTGACCGGACAGGGGATTCTGGACAAAGACTTTGTTGGTGATCTCCGGTGCATTCCAGTAGCCCAGCGCCACACCGCTGCCAATGACACACAGCTCACCCAGCTGACCCGGCGCAGCGGCCTTGTTGTCCTCCGTCAGGATGACCACCCGCATATTCTCGCAGGCCTTGCCGATGGGCAGAGGATCGGAATCCGCAAATTCCCGGTCCACGACGTAATAGCAGCACACATCGGTGATCTCCGTGGGGCCATAGAGGTTGGCATAGGTGCACTGGGGCAGGTTTTTCCGCCAGATGTTCAGCTGCTTGTTGGGCATGACCTCGCCGCAGAAGGCCACGTTTTTCAGCTTGGGCAAGGAAACCGTCTCCAGCACACCGGAGTTTGCCACATTGATCATGACCGTGGGAACCCAGAAGATGGACGTGACTTCCTTTTCCGCAAGGAATTCCGGCAGACGCACCGGGAACATCATCAGCACATCGGGAATCAGGATCATCTTGCCGCCGCACTGCAGACAGCCGTAGATATCAAAGGTGGAATTATCGAAATAGAAGGGCGCCTGATTGGCCATGATCGTATGTTCATCAAACCGGAAGGTACTCACTACCCAATCGGCATAGTCGATGATGCCCCGGTGGGGAATGGTCACGCCCTTGGGCGTTCCGGTGGAGCCGGAGGTGTACATAATATAGATCGGGTCGCTGTCCACCACCCTGGCCGTGGCGGCACCCACCAGCGCAGAATCCTCGAGAACGGCACGCAGATCGGCAGCCAGCACCACCCTGGCACCGTGGAGGTCCATGCCCTCCAGATTCTTTGCCAGCTCCCCATTGGTGACGATCAGCCCCGGCTGCAGGCTTTCCGTGATCTTTTCCAGCCGGTTCATGGGGATATGAGAATCCACCGGCGCATAGGGTGAACCGGCATACATGGCGCCCATGAAGCAGCAGAGCATTTCCACACTCTTGGGCAGGTACATGATGATGGGCTTCCGGTCAGAACCCGCCTGCAGCATGGCAGTGGCGATCTTCCGGGAAAGCGCCCGGTATTGGGTATAATTGAGGCCTTCGGCCTCATCTTCCACAGCGGGACGGTCCGCGAACAGCTTCGCAGCCCGCTCCAGCAGACAAACAGCAGAATTCATATCAGGTATTCTCCTCTATGACTTGGATCAGCAGCGTATCGGCGCTGCCGTATTTGGTAAAGACCGTGTTTCCGTTTTGCTCCGTAACCGTCCAGCCCTCGCTGTCGGTCTGGGCTTTTCCGTGGCATACCACCTGCAGCATACCGTCAGACAGGAAAGTGACCTCCGCACCGTTTTCCAGTACATTGATCTCTGCCGGCAGGTTCACCTGCCGCAGGCAGGAGGCAGTTTCCTCGGTGGAGACCGACACCGGCGAGTTCAGGCTGACGAACAGGCTGTTTCCTTTCCGGTACCAGACCGCCGCATCGGTGGTATAAGCGGATGCGTCAATGTGCTCGGCAAACTGGATCTCCACACCAACGGCCTGCTGGAACAGGGGATCATACAGCGTGCCGTCGGTGGACTTTTCCTGTGCCGTCAACTGTAGGCTTTCGCCCTCCTGCTCCACCAGCACATCCAGATTGTACGCCGCAGCCGTGGCAGCCATCATCTGATCCTCGCGGACAAAATTATAGCCGTTCTGCCACTGGAACTGCTGCACTTTGTTAACATAATCTCTCGCTCCCGCGTCATTTTCATAGACGAAATCGCAGTGATAATAGACGCATACCGGCATCCCGTACTTGGCGGAAATATCACTCCATGCGGTGTCTACATAGGGCAAAACGGAGTTATTCTGCACCAAAATGGTGGATTTTCCGTCTTTTTGCAGGAAAAACGGCAGAGCAATGACGTTTTCTGCCGCATACTGCGGCGCAACACCGGGATCACCGGGAGAGGAAAAACCGGAATTCCAGAGAATACCCGCATCAAACTCGCCGTCCAGCGTCTGGGTGTCTCCCAGCACGCTCTGATACCAGGTATGGGCATTGGCACCCACGCCTGCAAAGGCCGCGCCGTAGCTTGCAAAGGCCTCCCGATGGCGCTGCAGCTCATAGGCCTCCCGCTCCGCCGAAGCAAAGCCGTTGGTATAATGGTGGACGCCCACATACTGGAAATTGCGCTTCGCATAATCGAACTGCGCCTGCAGCTCCGCGCGGTTGGGGAAATACTCGGAGTCGATGGGATAGGCAAGGCCGTATTCCAGAGAGCCGCAGACCAGATCCTCCGCGCCGTCGCCGTCCACATCATAGAAGCAGGGCACGCAGTAGTTGCCGAATTTCACATGGTGGTTGCCCTTGTAGTTCATTTCGCCCAGATCGATATAGCCGTCGAACGCCATATTCCCCTGTCCGTCTCCCACAAGGATGGCAATATAGCCGTCAAAGGTACCCACGGCCAGATCGGCATGACCGTCTCTGTTCCAGTCCACAAAGGCAGGCGCCAGCCATTTGCCGGGGATTTCGTTGGTGCAAATCTTGGACCAGTTTTCCATCTGCCGCCAGTCGAAGGTCAAGCCTGTTTCGGTTTCCTGTCCGTAGTACAGCAGCAGAATCCCCTGATCGCTGCCCACAGCCAGATCAGGAATGCCGTCTCCGTTGCAGTCGCCCACGGCGGGCAGAGCCTGTCCGGGGATGTCGGTATACAGGAACACGCCTTGGTTGACATAAATTCCATCTCCCCTGCCGTCAAACCGGTAGATGCAGCCATCGGCACTGCCGCAGAGCAGATCGAGGATGCCATCCCCGTTTAGATCCATTGCCTGCGGTGCGGAAAACCGTCCCACATCCAGTGGATTACCGGATTCATCGATCAGAGAAAGAGCGGAATCCGTTATCAGCCGGTTGTCATAATACATATTATCGTAAATATAGATTTGTCCATCTTCGCTGCCGCTGACCAGCTCTGTTTCCCCATCCCCATCGAGATCGGCAAAGCAGGGGTAAGCGCGGAAGTTATATTCCGGATAATCACGGAAGTAGCTGCCGGCGTCCTCGATGGAATTGATATGCAGCCATTCGCCGTCACTGGCAATGTGGGTGCCGGAGGAATAGGCGCTTTCATCGTAGTCCATGGCAAAGGCATAGCCGCTCTTCGCCTGATTGCGCAGATAGGTCACCGTCTCCGTCCGCAGGAACCACCAGTAGGAGCTGCGGATGATGGTATAGGAGGGAATCTGCTGGTATTCCCGGCAAATGGCGTCAAAAATCTCCATGGAGTTATTCTGGAAGGCCGTGATCTCCTCATAGTGCAGCTCCCATGCCATGGAGGGGGTGCCGTGGCTGCCGAATACACGGTTCAGAGCGTAGCCATATTTCTGCTTGGCCACATAGGCCGCAAAGCGGCTGAGGAGCAGCTGGTTGCAGGATGCGGTGGTGGAAGCGAAGGCGGCTTCGTCCTCTCTGCGGTGGGTCATGGAGAAGTTTCCCAGAGAATAAAAATTGGGCAGCAGTGGATTTGTTAACATAACTCCGCCATTTCCGTAGTTATGGAATATATAGATCGCCTGTCCCTGCCATTCAGCCAAAACTTTGGCAGTATCGGTCACAAAACCGCGGCCATAATCCTGCTGCAGGAGCCGCTCCGCCTCGTAGTATTCCCCGTACAGGCTCGCCAGATCGGCAATGACTTCCTGCATGGCGCCCAAATCGGCACCTACCTCCGGGTAGGTCATATCCAAAGGACAGCCATCCAGAACGGTAATCTCGGAAACGCCCAGCCAGGACTTGGGCACGACGGCATGAAAGCGGTTGTCCAGCAGCACATAGCCGCCGTTTTCCGTATAGGACATCAGGTCGTCCCGCATCTGTTCCATGACGGACGAATCCACCAATGCAGCATCGGGAATGACAAAATCATAGGACGTCAGATCATACGGTTCGTTTACATCCACAGTCTCCGTATCAAGGCCGATGACCACCGACTGCTCCAGCCATTGACAGAGATCCTGCCACCCGGTGCTGTCTGTATTGCTGTCATAAAGCACGGCGGCGGACAGGCTATAGTCCCCTGTCGCTGACAGAAGCACGGGTTCTGCCGTTTGGAGCTGCTGCGGTGCAGGGTTTTCTGCTTCCGGCACAGCGCAGCAGGTAAAAATCCCCAACAAAACACTGATGCACAGCATCAGACAAATCATCGTTCGCTTCAAGCTTGTACCTCCACAGGGTATACTTGGGCATAATAATCCATAATGATAGATTATAGCAAGTTTTCTCCAAATTTTCAACCCTTGCACGCAAAACAGCAGAAGGCGTTTGCCTTCTGCTGTTTTATTTTATGTTTCGGGTTCTATGGGTTGGGCGAGGGGATCTTCCGGAATAATGAGAGGGCCTTCCGGTTCCGGTTCGGGTTCCGGTTCGGGAACGGGAATCCAGACCGGCTTGGGCGGCTCTTCCGGCTTCAGTTCCAGTTCCGGCAGTGCCTCCGGTTCCAGCATCCATGCCACCATCCACGCGGCGGCACCTCTGGACAGGGTTCCCTTCTTTCCGAGATAACCCTCCTGCTGCTGCTTTTTCTGCACCGTTTCCAGCGCATCGATCAGACCCTTTCCGGCTCCTGCATTGGCAAGGAATATCATGGCATCACCCGCCGTGATATCCTCCTGCGGGCGGAAGGTCTTCGTTTTTGCGATCCAACCGGCATCTGCCGCCGCACCGATCACATCCCGGTACCATGCGTTTTCCGCCACATCCTCAAAGACATGGCTGCTGTGGCTGCCCTGCAGACCCAGCGACCGTGTCAGCATGGCCACCATATCAGCACGGCTGGCGGCCTGATTGCCATTGAAGGCGCCGGCAGAGTTGCCGCTGAGAGCGCCGTATTTGGTCAGCAGTTCCACCGCTTCCTCATACCATGTGCCTGCAATATCGGCATAGCTGGCATAGGGTTTCTTCGGCTCTTCTTCCTCCGGCGGTTCGGTTTCGGTTTTCTGTTCGGTTCCCGGCTCCGTTTCCGGTTCGCTTTGGTTCAGCTCCAGACCGCTCAGGGCAAAGTCATAATAATCCGTTGCCAGAATGGCAGAAGAAACCGCAAACTGGTTGGCGGCGTACTGCTGCAGGCTTTCCGCGAGGGCGGGATCCTCCTCCCCTGTCCATGTGATTTCCCCGGTGGGGGCATCGTAGATCATGGTATCGGTCAGGAAGCTGCCATCCTTCAGCAGCGCCATATGGGTGGTATCTGCCAGTACATCCCGGCCGGTCAGCAGGCGGGAATCATAGGTAAAGCCAAACAGATTCAAAAGCGTCGGCAGAATATCCATGGTGCAGCAGTAGTTGTCCACCACAATGGGCTCTTCCAGACCGCCGGTCCAGCACAGGAAGCTGTTTTTGTACTGCCAGAAGGGCTGCTTTACCGCTTCCTCCCCTGCCAGTTCCGCATAGGCAACCTCCGGCAGGCCGTAGGGCAGATGATCGCCGGTGAGCACCACCACGGTGCGGTCGGCAACACCCTCATGCTCCAATCGGCGCAGCAGATAGGCCATAGCCTCTTCCAGTTCCAGCTGGCAGGCAATGTAGGCCTTCACCGGCTCCGAAACATTCAGATGTTCCACGGCAGACTGATTTTTGATGGACATCTCGTTGGTCTCAAAATCATAGTCCGAATGACCGGAATAAGTCATGTAATAGGCATGGAAGGGCTCCTGCGTAATATAATCCGACACGGTTTTCCGCATCATTTCCAGATCGGAGGAAGGACTGCCCGCCACCATATCCAGACCGAAGTCCACGGCCTTGAACTCATAGCCCATGTTGGTGTGGGTATTGATGCGGTTATAGAACGTGCCCACATTATTATGATAGGCAAGGGCCGTCATGCCATTTTCGTTGCAGATATTGCCCAGCGCATAGGGCACATCGTTCTCGATGGACACGGCAAAGCTCATCCGGCTCAAATCCGGCATCAGGCCCATGCACAGGCTGTACTCGCCATTGGTGGTCAGGTTGGGAAAACTGTTGTAGAAATTTTCAAAGACGATGCCTTCCCGCGACATCCGGTACAGGGTGGGCGTCAGCTCCGGATCGATCACATAGTTGGAAAAGGCCTCGGCGCAGATGACGATCAGGTTATAGCCCTCGAACAGTCCGGTGTACTTATGCTGCTCCGT
The DNA here is from genome assembly GCA_045530865.1 of Candidatus Avilachnospira sp. GTDB lineage: Bacteria > Bacillota > Clostridia > Oscillospirales > Oscillospiraceae > Avoscillospira. The sequence continues at coordinate 16,712 of JAZSCX010000069.1, read as the reverse complement.
AGCAGGGACAGTAGGGAAATAATCGTTCAGGGCCCGCAGGGCTTCGTCCTCCGTTTTGGCGTCCAATGCATCGAAATCCAGTTCGTCCAGCCGGTTCCACTTTCTATGATCCTGCTCTTCGGGCGTCTCCACCTGAATCGGCGGCACAACAGAGAGTACCGGTGCAGCCGTCTCACCCTGTCGGCTCAGATCCAGAATTTCCGAAGTCAGGATGCCAAAATATTCTGCCCACTGGTCGATGGTGGCATTGGAATTGCGGAACAGAGCCGCAGGCTGATTGGCGCCTGCGCCATAGACCGGCAGCAGCATCACACCTGCACCGCAGAGCAGGGCGGCGGCAGCAAACAAGCTGCCCAGTCTCTGCCACGAAAACCGATCCGCACCCAGAAGGCGGAAATGCCGCAGAACATGGTAGCCCGCGATGGGCAAAATCAGCAGCAGCACCTGCGGCAGACGCCGCCAGATGGCGCCAAAAATCACCGTATAAAAGGTGGTCACCGCATCACCGCCGGCAGATACGAAAGCCAGCGACAGCAGACCGCCGAAAATATCATAGTAAATCAGCTGCACGCCATAGATCAGAGCAATCACCGGCGGCAATATCCAGCTGCAAATTCTCCCGGCCCAGCCCGGCAGCTCCAGCAGCAGGGTCAGCAGCGCCGCAAAACAGGCCGTCAGCAGCAGGCCGGGGAAAAAGCGGACAATTCCGGTATAGGCCGTCCAATGGATGGACAGCTCCCAGCTCAGCAGCACAAGCAGCCAGTAAGCATAGTGTTTCAGTTGGTTCAGGGTTTGTTTCAAGTTATGTACCTCCCGAAAACTGCAAAATTCACAGTTTTTCGCCATGATAATCATAGCAGGTTTTTCGGAAAATACAAGGCCAAATCCTTGGCAAAACACAAGATATGGAAAAATATCGCAGGAAGATGTGCAAATGTTGAAGTGCCTGCAGCGAAACGCATATATGCGTTCCCTACAGTTTCTAAAGCGATGCGGCAGGCGGCGCGCCGGGGTCATCGCCCTACAGGTACATAAAAAAGGCATCCCTTTGAAAGGGATGCCCAAAACCCTTATAAGCCTATTTTTTCCTGCAGCTCCGCAAAGCTGTCCACCAGGAAATCCGCGCCGGCTGCCAGAAGCTGCTCCGGATCCCGGTAGCCCCAGGTGACGCCGGCGGCAATGAAGCCCATTTTGGACGCGAACTCCATGTCCGTATCGCCGTCGCCCACATAGAGGACCTCCTCCGGCTTCAGACCCAGCGTTTCACAGGCCAGCTGTCCGGCCTCCAGACGGGGCTTCAGCGGCCGCTGACCGTTATTGCCCCAGACAAAGGCCCATTCAAAATCAGGGAAATAATGTGCCATGATCTTCTTGCTGGTGCCCTCCGTTTTATTGGAGATCACAGCCAGGCGAATGCCCTTTCCCGTCAGCGCCCGCAGAAATTCCCGCACACCGGGAAAATAATCCGTGTGCACCGTGCAGTTTGCAGGATAATACTGCTGATACACGCTGTTGACCCGGTCGATCTCCGAATCCGGCGCATCGGCAGGCAGCGCATTGCGGAACAGATTTTTCACGCCGTGACCCACCTTCATCCGGAACTCCCGGATGGGATACGGTTCATAGCCAAATTGGCACAGGGCGAAGTTCGCACCTGTGCCAATATCGGCTAACGTATCCAAAAGGGTGCCGTCCAGATCAAAAATCGCGGCTTTTACCTTCCGGAAATCCATCAGAAATTACACACCAGCCTTTGCGGTGCGGATAATCTCAGCCTCGGAAGCGGTGTACTTGGAGACATAGCCATCCAGAGGAACGATGCGGGCGTTGACAGCATCAACGATCCACTCAGGCTGCGGGAAGAAGTACTCGTCGAACTCGAAGGGAGGCGTGATCCAGTTCTTGGCGCCAACCACAACGGGAGGAGCATCCAGATAGTCGAAGCACAGGGTGGTGATGTTCTGTGCGATATCGTTCAGGAAGCTGCCGCGGGCGCAGGCATCGGAAGCCAGAATGACACGGCCGGTCTTCTTGACGGACTCGATGATCTCGGTGTAATCCAGAGGAACCAGGGAGGGCAGGTTGATCAGGTCGGCTTCCATGCCGTACTTCTCGGACAGCTTGTTGGCTGCATCGACAGCACGGTACAGAGTTGCGCCGATGGTCAGGATGGTAAGATCCTTACCATCGCGGACCTTGTTGACAGCGCCGGGAGCCCATTCGTACTCTTCGGCGGGAACGCCTTCCTTGCGGAACTCTTCGCCCTTGTCGTAGATTCTCTGGGATTCCAGAATGATGCAGGGGTCGGAGCCGTTCAGAGCAGACTGCATGATGCCCTTTGCTTCGTAAGGAGTTGCGGGGAAGTAGACCTTCAGGCCGGGGATATGAGCGACCAGAGCAGCCCAGTCCTGAGAGTGCTGTGCACCGTACTTGGCGCCAACGGACATACGCAGAACCATGGGCATCTTCAGGATGCCGGCGGACATGGACTGCCACTTGGACATCTGGTTGAAAACTTCGTCGCCTGCACGGCCCAGGAAGTCCATGTACATCAGCTCGACCACAGCGCGGCCGCCGCACATGCAGTAACCAACAGCGGTACCGACAATGGCTGCCTCGGAGATGGGGGAGTTGAACAGACGGCTGTAGGGGATAACATCGGTCAGACCGCGGTAGACAGCAAATGCGCCGCCCCAGTCACGGACATCTTCACCGTAGGAAACCAGAGTGGGATCTTCGTAGTACTTGTTGAACAGGGGCTCGAAGATGGCGTCACGGATGTTGTACAGCTTCATCTTGGAGACGGGCTTGCCGGACTCATCGAAGGCATAGCGCTCCTTCTTCAGCAGGTCGGTGTAGCGCTTGCAGTCTTCCTTGGGGCCGTTGGTACGGGCTTCGACGCCGGGCTCCATGGAACGGATGGTCTCGTTGGAGAACATCAGCTTTTCGACGTAGTCGGGGTTCTTGTCGAAGTCGACGTAGGGGCTGATCTCCTTGTCGGAAGCGGCACGGCAGATCATGGTCATACGGTCGGAGGTTTCCTTCAGGATGGCTTCGAAGACACTGTCTTCTGCCACACCGGCGTCAACCAGAGCCTTGCGGTAGGTGACGATGGGATCGTACTCACGCCATGCTTCGATCTCTTCCTTGGTACGGTATGCGTTCTGGTCGGAGGTGGAGTGGCCCAGCAGACGGTAGGTCACGACGTCCAGCAGGACGGGGCCTTCGCCCTTTTCCAGAATTTCCTTCTTGCGGCGGTAGGCATCGATAACAGCCAGAGGATTCCAGCCATCGACACGCTCAGCATGCATCTGGCTGGGAGTGATACCGGCGCCGATACGAGCCAGCATATCATATGCCATGGTCTCGCCGCGGGTCTGGCCGCCCATGCCGTAGGAGTTATTGAACACGTTGAAGATGACAGGCAGGCCGCCCTTTCTGCCCTCTTCCCACAGAGTCCGCATCTGATCCATGGCGGCAAAGTTGAAGGCTTCCCAAACGGGGCCGCAGCCCAGAGAGGCGTCGCCGATGTTGCAGACGACCATGCCCTTCTTGTCGTTGTTCTTCTTGTACAGAGCAGCGCCTGCTGCGATGGTACCGGAACCGCCGACCAGAGCATTGTTGGGGTAAACGCCGAAGGGCAGGAAGAAGGCGTGCATGGAGCCGCCCATGCCATGATGGAAGCCGTTCTCACGGGCAAAGATCTCAGCCAGTGCGCCGTACAGAATGAAGCGGATGGCCAGTTCCTTCACGTTCTCGGTCTTGCCGAACTTTTCAACAGCGCGCAGGGTGCGGCCGCCCAGGAAGTTTTCCATGACGTCCATCAGCTCAGCATCGGACATCTTCTCGATGCAGCTCAGGGACTTTGCCAGGATTTCAGAGTGGGAACGGTGAGAACCGAAGATGATGTCATCCTTGTCCATCAGATAAGCTTCGCCGACGCAGGAAGCTTCCTGACCCAGAGACAGGTGAGCGGGGCCGGGGTAGGTGGTGTCGATACCGTTGTAGCTGGCCTGGGTCTTGATCAGGTTCAGCATGTACTCGAACTCACGCAGGATGGTGATGTCGCGGAAGATACGGATCAGGTCGGCATCGGAGTAGTTGGCGCGCTCTTCCTCGATGGTCTTGTTATAAGCGCAAACAGGGATGTCCTCAAAGTGGATGGCACCAGGAGCACGGGTTGCTACGGGATCCACATACAGAGACTTGGGCATAGTTGCATGACTTCCTTTCTGATTATGTTTTATACGGTGTTTCACGGCGCGCCGGGGTCGTCGCGCCCTACAATGACACTCAGATCATAAAGAGGCCTTCGCGGATGACCTCACAGACAGAGGGATGGGGGAACACCAGCTTCTTCAGCTGGCTCAGGGGCAGCTCGGTCTCCAGCATCAGGGCTGCGCCGTAGATGATTTCGGAGGCATAGTTGCCGATCATCTGCACGCCGACGAGGCAGTTGCGGTCCAGATCATAGACCAGCTTGCAGAAGCCGTCGCCCTTCAGGTTTTCTGCCACATAGCGGCCGGAAACCATCATGGGAACCTTGACCACCTTGACGTTCATGCCCTTCTTCTCGGCACTTTCCTTGGTCTCGCCTACAGCGGCAACCTCGGGGTTGGTGTAGATGACGGAGGGAATGGCTTCATAGCGCATCTCGTCCTTGATGCCCAGCATATGGTTCACAGCCACTTCGGCTTCGCGGTAGGCGGTATGGGCCAGCATCAGCTTGCCGTTGCAGTCGCCCACGCCGTAAACACCGGCAGCGGTGGTGCACATATGGCGGTCGGTGACGACAGCGCCCCGCTCCAGCTGTACGCCCAGCGCTTCCAGATTGAGGCCCTGCACATTGGCGCGGCGGCCGGTGGACAGAAGAACCTTGTCGCACTGGATGGTGTGGACGCCTTCGGCATCCTCATACTTGACGGAGTCGGTGCCCACTTCCAGAACCTTGGCAGAGAGCTTGAACTCCATGCCTTCCTTCTTGTAGGTCTTCATCAGGCTGTCGCAGATCTCCTGATCCGTGGGACCGGCGATCTTGGGCATCATTTCCACCACCGTGACCTTCACGCCCACGGAAGCGAAATAGCAGGCCATTTCCAGACCGATGACGCCGCCGCCCATGCAGACGATAGAGCCGGGCAGCTGCTTCAGATCCAGCACTTCACGGTTGGTGACCACGAAACCGGAGGCCAGACCTTCCTTCACACCGGGAATGGGAGGCACGGCAGCCACGGAACCACTGGCAACCACCAGACGGTCACAGGCCAACAGTTCCTCGCCGGCATAGACCTCGATGACGCCATTGGCGCCCCGTCCCTGCACTCTGGCTTCGGCCATATAGACCTTGATGCCATGGGACTTCATGGTGGCGCTGACGCCGGAAACCAGCGTCTTGACAACCTTGTCCTTGCGTTCCACGACCTTGGCATGGTCAAAGGACACATTGGACACGGAAACGCCGTAGTCGCTGCCATGCTTGGCTGCGGCATACTGCTTGGCGCAGTACAGCAAGCTCTTGGTGGGAACACAGCCTTCGTTCAGGCAGGTGCCGCCCATCCAGCGCTTTTCGATGACAGCTGCCTTCAGGCCGCCCTGTGCCGCGCGTTCTGCGCACAGATAGCCGCCGGGGCCGCCGCCGATCACGATCACATCATATTTTTCCAATGGTATCGCCTCATTTCTTTTAGAGGTTGACCTATCCCGGCGGGGATCACCCCCGCCGGAAAGGTGAAGTTACTTATTTTGCCAACAGAGTCAGGAAGTTCTCCAGATTCTTGCACAGATCCTGCATGAAACGGGCTGCGGGAGCGCCGTCCACCACGCGGTGATCGAAGGTCAGGGACAGACCCATGGCGGGGTAGGTTTCGATCTGACCGTTGTTCACGCCCTTGATCTTGGTCTCAATGTTGCAGATGCCCATGATGCCGGTCTGGGGAGGATTGATGACGGGAGTGAAGCCTTCGCATCCGAAGGAGCCCAGGTTGGAGACGGTGAAGGTACCGCCGGCCATCTTGTCGGGACCCAGCTTGCCGGCCTTGGCATCGGCAGCCAGAGCCTTGGCAGCCATGGACAGCTCCAGCAGGGACATCTTGTCGGCGCCGTGCAGCACGGGAACCAGCAGACCCTTCTCGGTGTCGCAGGCGAAACCCAGATTGACCACCTTGAACTGGCGGACAACGTTCTCTTCCAGCATGTTGGCGTTCAGGTTGGGATGAGCCAGAATGGTGCGGGTCACGGCGAACATGACCATGTCGTTCAGGCTGATCTTGCCCATGGGGCCTTCCATACCCTTGAGCATCTTGCGGTAGCTCTGGATCTGGGTGGCGTCGAAGCTGAACTGCAGGGTCAGCTGAGCGGTGGTGCTCAGGGACTTCATCATGGACTTGGAAGTTGCCTTACGCACAGCATTGAACTTCACGTCCTCGTAATCGGCAGCGGCAGCAGCGGGAGCTGCAGCAGGAGCGGGAGCGGCGGCGGGAGCGGCAGCCACAGGAGCGGGAGCGGCAGCTTCGGCCACAGGAGCCTTCTTCAGCTTGCCCTCTTCCATGAGCTTGCGGACGTCGCGCTCGATGATGCGGCCGTTGGGGCCGGTGCCCTTGGCGCCCTTCAGGTCCACATTGGACTTGGCAGCCAGTGCGCGGGCTCTGGGGGAGATGGGGGAACCGTCGTCGGAGGTGTCCTCATCGGCAGCGGCGGGGGCAGCAGCAGCCACGACCTCGGGCATACCGCTGACGCCCTTCAGGCACTCGAACTCGTCGCCGGGCTTGCCGACGGCGCAGACGTTGATCAGGCACTCGACCTCATCACCGGCTTCATAGAAGCGGGCCAGCAGGGTACCGGCAGCGGTGGAGGCGCACTCGAACTCGGCCTTGTCAGTCTCGTAGGAGAACAGGATATCGCCCACGGCGACCTGATCGCCCACATTCTTCTGCCATTCGCCCATGATGCAGCTCTCGACGGTGATGCCTTCCTTGGGCATGATGACGGGCTGAGCGATGGGGCCTGCGGCAACAGCGGCAGCTGCGGGAGCAGCGGCAGGAGCGGCAGCGGGAGCTTCGGCAGCAGCGGGAGTACCGCCGATGCCCTTCAGGCATTCCACATCCTGACCGGGCTGGCCAACGGCGCAGACATTGATCAGAACGGGGACTTCGTCGCCTTCTTCATAGAACTTGGCCAGCAGGGTGCCGGCAGCAGTGGAGGTGCACTCAAATTCGGCCTTGTCGGTCTCATAGGAGAACAGAACATCGCCCACGTTGACGGTACCGCCAACATTGACCTTCCACTCGCCCATGATGCAGCTCTCGACAGTGATGCCTTCCTTGGGCATGATGACGCCCTGAGCGGCATTGACGGCTGCGGCGGGAGCGGCAGCGGGTGCGGGAGCAGCGGCAGGAGCAGGTGCAGCTTCGGCAGCGGGAGCATCGGAGCCGCCCACGCCCTTCAGTGCGGAAACATCTTCACCGGGGTTGCCCACAGCGCAGACATTGATCAGAACGGGGACTTCGTCGCCTTCCTCGTAGAACTTCTCCAGCAGGGTGCCTGCAGCGGTGGAGACGCACTCGAATTCGGCCTTGTCGGTCTCATAGGAAAACAGAACATCGCCCACATTGACAGTATCGCCAACATTGACCTTCCACTCGCCCATGATGCAGGATTCAACAGTGATGCCTTCCTTGGGCATCAGAACGCCTTGTGCCATTTGTTGATTCACTCCTTAATTTCTTTGAAAATCACCCCGGGGAGGCCAAGGCCTCCCTCAGGAACAATGTACAGAATTAACCCTTGCAGGACAGCAGGTACTTTTCAGCCTCGGCGCTCCACAGACCGTTGTTGCGGTCGCAGATCTCAGCCAGCTTTGCGAACATGGGATCGCTCTCGCCCAGCTTGGCAAAATCGGCGATGGCAGTCAGAGGCATTTCGATCTGGGTGTAGATCAGCTTCTTGCCGCCGCGGATGTTGGGCAGGTTCAGGGTGGTGTCAACAACGGCATCCAGGCCGCCAACATGGGTGACCATGGCTGCGGGGTTGATCTTGCCGGAGGTCATCATTTCGATGGCTTCCTTCATATCGTCGGTGTTGCCGCCGGAGGTGCCAACCACATGGGTTGCCAGATAGTGAACGTTGTAGAAGTTGAACTCGGCCTTGAACTGGGAGTTGGTGGGGCCTGCGAAGAAGTTCAGGCAGCCGTCGAAGCCCAGAATGGCGTCGGCCTGCTCCACAACGGGACGAACGGGAGCGAAGCAGATAACATCATTGTAGCCGGTGCCGCCGGTCAGGTCGCGCAGAGTCTTGACGGGATCGTCCACCTTGGCGGTGTTGACGTAGTGCAGCTCGATGCCCATTTCCTTGGCATGCTCCACAGTGTAGATGCTGGCAGCGCGCTCCAGACGCTCGTCGTCGATATCGGGGACGACCAGCAGGCCGGGCTTACGGTCGCAGTGCAGAGCGTAGTCGATGGCGCCCAGACCCATGGGGCCAACGGAGGCCAGCAGAGCCATCTTGCCGCCTTCGACGATGCCCATGTCGTGCTCGTAGGAGCCGCCCTTGGTGTGGTACATGGCATGGAAGGTGCCGATGATGCAGCTCATGGGCTCGGACAGGGAACCGAAGAAGTAGGTATCGGAGTCATACTTCAGCAGGTTGTCGGTCAGCAGGGTCTCGATGGGAACATTGGCATACTGTGCGTCGCCGCCGCAGTACTGATAGGAATAACCGGGAGCCATCTGGGAGCCCTTGTAGAAGTGAGCGGGCTGAATGGCGAAGCCATCGCCGACCTTATACTTATGCTTCCAGTTTTCGCCCACAGCATGGATCACGCCGCAGAACTCATGGCCCACGATGGTGGGGTTCTCAGCCACGTCGTTGGGAACGCGCTTGTGCTCTTCACCCTCGATGGCAGCCTTGTAGGAGCTCATGCAGATGGAGTCGGAGATGATTTTGACCTGAACATCATCGGGGCCAACCTCGGGCAGGTTGATCTGGTCCAGACGCAGATCCATTTTACCGTGGATACGAACAGCTTTTGTCTTCATGCTAACGTGTCATCCTTTCTTTTATCCTGTGCCCACTCCGGCACAGGCTTGTCTATAATTTTTTGTTTTTTGTTGGTTTGTAGTTGTTTTCGTTTTTATTGTACCGGAATGTATGCGGAATGTCAACCCAATCCCAAGTAAAAAACGCAAATCGGAAGAAAAAAAACCAACAATTCCGCAAGCCCATATCCATACATTTTTATTATATCGTACAAACTTTGTTTTTTCCATATTTGTTTGCATTTTTGTCATTTTTCACAGGAGATATTTGGGGGTGGGCAAAATAATACCATCCGTTGACAACAAAACGAAACGGATGGTATCAGTCATATAATGCCGCAGTGTTTCCCATTTTGCAGCCGCAATACTGGCGGTGCCTATATGCAACGGCCGGCCTCTGACAGTAGGAAGCAATCTTATGTAAGCCATCATCTTTTCTGATTCGAGCCACCGCTTTGGATTGATACGCGAAAAAGGCTGTAAGGGAGTTCCCTTACAGCCTTTTTACATTGGCTGTGATCTCGCTGAGCGCCTCTGCGGCATCCATGGCATAGTCATCCCAGTGGCTCAGATCCCCCAGTGTCACCATGCCCACCAGCCGTCTGCCCTCCACCACCGGCAGGCGGCGTACTTGCTCTCTGGCCATTTTGTCTGCAGCCTGTGTCAGTGTGGCAGTCGGTGCAATGGAGGCCACCCGACTGGTCATGATTTTCGCCACGGAGGTCTCCGCCGCAGACCGCTCCAGTGCCATGCAGCGCGTGACCATATCCCGATCCGTGATCATGCCGCACAGACTGCCGTCCCTCGCCTTCACCGGCAGCACCCCTACGTTGTGCCGCGCCATCAATCTTGCCGCCACTGCCACGCTCTCCTCCGGGGTCACGGCGATCACATGGGTATTCATACAGGATTTTACGTTCATAAAGCCAACCCTTTCCATTGCTTTTTCTATATTTTCCCCCGATTCTTTGCGAATTAAACCACTGTATGAGGATACAATATTCTGTCGATAATCTCTTTGCGGCAAATCCGTAAAAAAGCAACTATTTTCGCAAACTTTTTTGAAAAAAGGTATTGTCAGAACTGTTTTTTAGATATATAATGGGTTAGTTGCGATTAAAATCGATAAATTTCTGTTTTTTCGCCCAAAAGCATTGGAATGAGGATGTAGTATGGCAAACGCGAAACATACCGCAAATACGGAAGATATCAAGACCCCTGTGGCAGCGCTGATCGCCAAGGCCAGAAAAGAAGGATCCATTCAGGCCTCCGAACTAAACGCGGAACTGGAGAAGCTGGATCTGTCTGTGGAGCGCATTGAGCAGATCTACGATACCTTTGAGGCCATGGGGATTCAAATCGTTGGCGCGGAACTGGATCTGGAGCTGGATACCGGCATGGATCTGGATCTGAACCTGCCGGATGACGAAGATGAGCCGCTGGTGGATCCGGTGGAACTGGCTGCCGAATACAATCTGGACGACCCTGTACGGATGTACCTGAAGGAGATTGGTCAGGTGAAGCTGCTGTCTGCCGAAGAAGAGATCGAGCTGGCCCGCCGCGTCTCCGAGGGCGATAAGTACGCCAAGGACAAGCTGACGGAAGCCAACCTGCGTCTGGTGGTCTCCATCGCCAAGAAGTATTCCGGCCGCGGTCTGCATATTCTGGATCTGATTCAGGAGGGCAACACCGGTCTGATCCGCGCCGTGGATAAATTCGACTATACAAAGGGAAACAAATTCTCTACATATGCAACCTGGTGGATCCGGCAGGCCATCACCCGCGCCATTGCCGATCAGGCCCGTACCATCCGGGTGCCGGTGCATATGGTGGAGGTCATCAATAAGGCCACCCGCTGCAACCGCAAGCTGGTGCAGGAGCTGGGCCGTGAGCCCACACTGGAAGAGATCGCCGCCGAGCTGAACCTGCCCATCGAGAAGATCATTGAGGCCAACCGTACCGCCGCCGACACCCTGTCTCTGGACACCCCCGTAGGCGACGAAGAAGATACCACCATCGGTTCCTTCGTAGAGGATGACAACACCCTCGGCCCCGCCGAAGCCACCTCCAACACCCTGCTGGCAGAGGCGCTGAGCGATATTCTCAACACTCTGACAGAGCGGGAAGCCGATGTGCTGCGAATGCGTTTCGGTATGTATGACGGCCGCACCCACACGCTGGAAGAAGTGGGCCAGATCTTCGGCGTCACCCGTGAACGGATCCGCCAGATCGAAAACAAGGCCATCCGCAAGCTGCGCCACCCCTCCCGCGCCAAGCGCATCAAGGATTTCTACTGCTAAATAACAAGCCGGGAGCGCTGCCATGTGCAGCGCTCCCTTTTTCTGCCGCCCTTGCTTTTCCCCCAAAAATCCGGTATAATACACGCATAAAAGTCAAAGGAGAACCGCTATGCGAAGCTACGATTCTTTTGTCACTGAGATCCGGAAAAAGGTTTTTACGGAGGTTGCCCGCCTTGCCTATGAGGGCGGCGACTACGGCCGGAAGATCGAGGACATCCCTTATACCATCGTACCCGGCGAAATGGCCTCCCACCGCGAGAGCATCTTTCTGGAGCGCGCCATTGTCGGCGAGCGTGTTCGCCTCGCCATGGGTCTGCCCCTGCGTCCGGTCTATGAGCACCGTGCTCTGTCCGAAGGCGTCAACGAAAGCGCAATTGCGGAAAAATATTACGATCCTCCCCTGATCAATATCATCAACTATGCCTGCAACGCCTGCCCGACCAAGGAAATGCACGTTTCCGAGCTGTGTCAGGGCTGTTTGAGCCGCAGCTGCCAGCATGTCTGCCCCAAGGGCGCCGTCAGCTTCGTCCACGGCAAATCCGTCATCGATCAGGATAAGTGCATCCACTGTGGCAAGTGCGTGGACGCCTGCTCCTATCACGCTATTGTCAAGCTGGAGCGCCCCTGTGCCGTGGCCTGCGGCATGGACGCCATCGGCTCTGATGAACACGGCCGCGCTAAGATCAACTATGACAAGTGCGTTTCCTGCGGCCAGTGTCTGGTCAGCTGCCCCTTCGGTGCCATTGTCGATAAGGGCCAGATCTTCCAGCTGATTCACGCCATGAAGTCCGGTTACAAGGTCTACGCCATTGTTGCGCCCGCTTTTGTGGGACAGTTCGGCGATGTCCTGACCCCGGAAAAGCTCACCGCCGCCATGAAGCTGTTGGGCTTTGAAAGTGTCATCGAGGTTGCTGCCGGCGCAGACCTGTGTACCATCGGCGAAGCCCACGAATATCTGGAACGGATTCCCGGCAAAGACACTTACATGGGCACCTCCTGCTGCCCCGCATGGATCTCCATGGTGGAGACCTACTTCCCCGACCAGTTCGAACATATTTCCATGACCCTGACGCCCATGGTGCTCACCGCCCGCATGGTGAAGAAAGCCCATCCCGATGCCAAGGTCTGCTTTGTGGGCCCCTGCGCCGCCAAAAAGCTGGAGGCCAGCCGGGAGCATATCCGCAGCGACGTGGACTTTGTCCTGACTTTCGAAGAGCTGCAGGGCATGTTTGAAGCCAAAAACGTCTGGTATGCCGATGTGGAGGGCAACGATCCGCTGGATAAGGCCTCCGCGGAAGGACGCGGCTTTGCCGTCAGCGGCGGCGTGGCCTCTGCCGTGCAGAAGGTGGTCAAGGAAATTGCCCCCGATGTGGAAATGAAGATCATGGGTGCAGAGGGTCTGCGGGAATGCCGCAAGATGATGACCCTCGCCAAGGCCGGTAAGCTCAACGGCTATCTGCTGGAGGGCATGGCATGTCCCGGCGGCTGCGTCGCCGGTGCGGGTACCATCCGCCCTGTGAAAAAGGCCTCTGCCATGGTGGAAAAATACAAACAGGAAGCCCCCCTCAAGAGCCCCACGGAATCCAAATTCGCCGTCTGGGCCGATAAACTGGATTAAACTTGCATCTATAAAACAGTCTACAAGTACAGCCATTATATGTGGTCATGCTGGTGTATTATTTATTCCAACTTGTCGAACAGGCAAACATTGTACTGAAAGCCCTTCAGATTGTCAATCTAAGTGTAGCTCTTTATTCAAGTGAAGCTTTCATGTACACAAGATATAAAACGACCTGTGATCGAACCACATCATTGTTCCAGTGCTCCCGTTTCGCCGTTCTGCGTACATCTCAAATTTGTGGTATAATTTATGAAAGCAAACAGATTGGATATTAATTTATGCAAAACAAATTACTCTTGCATTTTCCACACATTGACACGGTAAAATCCCTCGCTCTAATTTCTGTCATCGTCATTCACGCAGCAGCCCCGGTTCTCTCGGAAGCCGTGCTCTTTTCCTCCGCTTGGTACGCCGCGCTCCTGCTGCGTAGCCTTGCCGCAGCAGCTGTCCCGCTCTTTTTTATGTGTACTGGTGCGCTTTTTCTGCGGCATGACAAGCCGTTGTGCCTCCGGGCGGTTTGGGGAAAATATATCCTCAAAATCACCCTTTGCCTTCTCTTCTGGGCGGCGCTTTATGAGGTTTTTGACCTTGTGCGACTTGCCATTTCCGGTAACGTTACCAAGTTGGATATCTATATCGCAGCAAAACGGCTGCTGTGCTGCCAAACACATTTCCATCTCTATTATCTTTATATCGTTCTGCTTCTTTACGCCCTGATGCCTCTGCTTCGGGAGCTGGTTCATCATCTTTCCCTGCCGATGACAGTTTATCTGCTTGTCCTGTGGGCGACAGTGGGTATCCTCTGGCCTTTCCTGCGGCAGTTCGCGCCCTTTACACTTCTTTCCGGCATCCCCCAGCAATATGCTCTGAACATGACATGGTCTTCTGCAGGTTACTGCGTACTGGGGTATATTCTGTCTGAACACCCCACCCCACGGCGTCTTTTCCCGGTTATCGCTTCTTTTGCTGGTTTTTGCGGCGTGTTTTGCGGCACGGTGTGGCACTCCCTGCGATGCGGTAATTTCTCCACCATTTTTCTGGAGGGTATGACCCCTGCAGTAGCGCTTCTTGCGGTGGGCGTTTTCTCCCTCTGTCGCAATTTTTCTTTAGGAAAGCAGCTCTCTTCAGTCACGTGCTATCTCGCCGGAGCTTCCTTCTGTGTTTATCTGGTACATGATTTTTTTAATATCATTCTGCGGCATTGCGGCCTTTCCGGCAGTACGTTCTTTCCCCTGTTCTCCATCCCACTCGTTTCCTTGCTGGTGCTTATCGGAAGCCTCGCGGTACACGCCATCCTCTCCCGCATTCCGTGGGTTCGGCGCTGGCTGATATAACCTCACGGTGCGCACAAAAGCAAAAAACGACGTCCGAAACCATAATGCTTATCTCTTTCCTGCAAAATTACAGCGCGGCAGATGCCGCGCTGTAATTTTGGCTTATTCTGCAGCTTCTTCTGCGTCGCCCAGATCAGCGAAAGCAGCCGTTTCCTCTTCCGTATAGGCTACGACTTCTTCACAGGCTTCGGCCTCTTCAGCTTCTTCCGGCTCCTCCTCTGCCTTTTTGCAGCAGGGGCACTTGGTCAGAAGCTTATCCCAGAAAAGAATCACGAGAATGACGGCACTGACAACAGCAGCAGCCGCACCGATCAGAACTGCCAGCTTGGTACGTTTGTTCATATGACACACCTCCGGTATCCATTATAGTATTATCCTATCCCATATTCCCCAAAATGACAAGGAAAATATGGAATTTATTACAAGATTTTCAAATCCGATGGACAAAATCCGCTTTTCTCGGGCGGGCCGGAGCCGGCTCCTGCGCGGCATAACCCAGAATGCAGTGCCCCACACCACGATACCGCTCGGGAATGCCCCACTTCTTCAGCAGCGCCTTGCCCTCGGGAGAGTCAAATTCCTGCTGTGCCCGATGTATCCAGCAGGAGGCCGCACCCACGGACTCCGCCGCCAGCATCATATTGCCGATGACCAGACTGCCGTCCTCGTTCCACGTACGAACCTCCGGATCTGCCAGAATGACACAGACCGTGGGGGCTCCATAGAAGGGATCGCCGTCCATGTCCATGATTGCGGCATTCATTTTCCGCAGCTGTTCCCGGGTCTCAGGATCCTGCACCACCACGATCTTAGCGGCCTGCCGTCCCATACCGCTGGCTGCATAGGTACCTGCCAGCAGAATTTGCTCCAGATCCGGCTCCCGGATCTGCTCGTTGGTATAGCTGCGGCAGCTTCTTCTGCGCAGCATGGTATGCATGGTTTCATTCATGGCGTTACCTCCTAAATATATCCGTTCAAGCCCCGGATCGATACCTCTCCGGTAAACACAGTTTCTTTTGTGCCGTCCGGCAGTGTTACCAGCAGCGCGCCCCGGTCATCGATGCCATCCACATGGGCTTCGCGGCGCTCATCATTGCGAACCAGCACAACGTCCTTTCCAACGGTCAGACAATGGTTTGCATAATCATTCATCCAAGATGCCGGCTCCAGCAAAAAGCCGTCTGCCGCCAATTGAATCTGGCGGATCAGCTCCAGTGCCACTACCTCCCTGTCCACTGGTTTTCCCAGCGCCTGTTCCAGAGAGATGGCAGTCGGCTGCAGCTCCGGCGGAAAATCCACCTCCTGCTGGCTGCAGTTAATGCCAATTCCAACGATCACATAGGTAACGGCGCTGTTCTCTGTGCCAAGCTCCGTCAGAATGCCACAGAGCTTTCTGCCATGGAGCACCAGATCATTGATCCACTTGATCTGCGGCTGCAGTCCTGTGACCTTTTCAATGGCTCTGCGGGCTGCTTCCGCCATGATGGGGGTCAGGACAAACAGCCGTTCCGGCTCCACTGCATAGCGCAGAACTGCGGAACTGTAGATCCCCTTCCCCGCCGGAGAGGAAAATTGTCTGCCAAGGCGACCTTTTCCCGCTGTCTGATGGTCTGCCAGCACCACAGTGCCATGGGGCGCGCCCTGTTTTGCCAGCATCGCGGCATGTGTATTGGTGGAATTGACCGTCGGCAGCCACAGCGCGTTTTCTGCCCACGGATGTCCTTGCAAAACCATATCGATCTCCCCCCGGAATGCCTGATGAAAATATTTTAGTCCGAAACATCCCGCTTGTCAATGCAGCAAAGAATGGTTGCATCGAATGTTTTAGTGTGATAGAATATGAAGGAAAAAAACAACAGTTTCGACACTAGGGAGGATCATCATGGAAAAACTGTACCCCTTTTTCCCCATCAGCACCAAAGTGCAGAAAGAGAATCTCCGCAGCCTGATCATTTCCATTGTCATTTATATTTCTATCAGCCTGGTCATGGGTGTGGCTGATATGCTGCTTGGCTGGATTCCCGTTCTGGGCTTTTTGCTGGGCCTGGTGTTCTACATGCTCGGCATCTACTGCACCATCGGCATCATTATAGCCATCATCCGGTTCTTCCGCGGATAATTCCTGAATCGAAGAAACATCCCGTCTGCAATGCGCAGGCGGGATGTTTCTTTCAGAATCTGACTTCATATGGCCCGGCCACCTACTCCTGTAGGAGAAGACACCGGTCCCTAAAAAAATCAGCGGCCTGCATTTCTGCAAGCCGCTGTGTTGGCGTTACCTATTTTCCCAGTTAGTACAAGGATCGTCGCTGCCGTTAAAAAGCATGCCAGTGGCATGCTTTAGGCAGAAAAAAGCCCCAACCTTTCGGTTGAGGCTTTGTGTTGGCGTTACCTATTTTCCCAGTCAGTCACCCAACAAGTATCG
>JAZSCX010000093.1:0-27881 GCA_045530865.1 Candidatus Avilachnospira sp. | reverse complement strand
CAAAAACCCTTTGTCAAGAACTTTTTTCATTTCTTTTTTCATCCGGCTCGGTGTTTTCCGCCTCTCTCGAAGCAGCTTTCACATAATACTACATACAAATCCCTTTGTCAACAACTTTTTTCTACTTTTTTTGATATTTTTTTACCATACAACAGCTTGTGGTTAATTCTCCATATTTCTACTATTTGTTGTTCTGTTTCTGTTTTTCCCAAGGGCCAGCAGGGGCAGCAGCACATATACAACCGCTGTGCCGAGCGCAAGGATGCGAAAATCCAGATTTTCCGCCCATCCCATCAGTGCCGCTGCTGCCACACAGCTGAGGATTTCGCTCCACCGCCATGGGCGTAGCTGTCCCCACAGCTGTCCGCAGGCGCAGGCCATGGCTGACAGCAAGCAGAAAACTCCCATCGTCATGGCTGCCGAGAGCAGGGGTTCGATCCGTTCCACCACGCCGAACAGGCTGACGGACTGCGCCAGAGTATACAGCGCCGCCGCCTGCGATCTTGCCAGCAAGGGTGAGAGCACGCCGCTTGTCACAATTGCCAGTCCTGCCCCAAAAGCCGGCAGCAGCAGCGCCATCTGCCACATCGGTTTTTTTCGACTTCTCGTACACGGCAGATACCAGACTGCCGATGGCAGCAGAAATACCCCCAGCGCCTGCAGGCCATCCTCCCAGGTTCCCACCGGCAGCAGATTTTTCAGCTGCACATCCGGAATGGCAAATCCGCCGATCACTCCATAGAGCGCCAGCAGAAACAGGCACAGCACACCGGCGCATCTGGCACAGGCCGCAGGCCCCTTCCAGCTGCCCCATGCCGCCAGCGCCAACACAGTCCAACCCAGCACCGGCCCCCCCTTCACCATGGGGAAGGCACCGTTTGCCAGATTGGCCGCCCATGCCATCAGCAAAATTGTCCAGAGCAGCACGATTGCCGCAAGGATTTTCCCTGCTTTTCCAAATACCGCGGGCAGCAGTTCCGCCACGCCATGCGGATGAAGCCGCATATCTATATAAATATAGTAGAGCGCTACCAGCAGCCCCGCACCGAGAACCCACGCCCAGTTCAGGCCGCAGATCCGGGCCGCCACCGCTCCCGACAGTCCCGATGCCAGCCACACCCACCGCTGTCGTTCACCGATCCTCCGATCCACTGAGCCGCAGTCCTCCTTCCGTCTGTCTCAGCACCGGCAGTGCAATGCCCTCACCCCGGAGCATCGCCGCCTGCACCTTTTGAATGGTCACGCCCGCATCGTGGGCCGACAGGTATTTTGCCGCTTCTCCCGGCTCCGGCAATGTGCCTGCGCTGACGCAGACCACCGCCGCAGGCCGCAACGCATTGCCGCGGATTACATCCGGCAGCAGATGCACCGCCGCCTTTGACAAAATGACCTGTTCCACTGTCCCCAAAAAGGCCGTTCCCTCGGCGCCCTGCCGCAGATCCTCCAGCGCTGCATCCCAATTCTCACCATAGCCCTGACTTTCGCCGCCATTCAGAGCCACCTGCTGTCCATCCCAATCCACAGTCAGGGCTTCCATTGGTACCAGATCCGCTACATCGTTGCCGTTGAAAGGCAGCACGCCCGACATCCGCAGCGCCGCCGCCAAAATCAGCACCAAAACAAATCGTTTCATCTCAATCCTGCTTTCTCAAATCCTCCGGACGAAGGCCGGGATCACGGTACACTTCCTCTTTCAGCCGCCGCCGCAGCACCACGCCGCCGGTCTCCGCCCGGTCAAAGGGCCGCAAATAGCTCAATCCGAAGGACTGCAGCCCGCCCAGATGGAGCAGAAGCGCGATCAATCCCACTGTCAGGCCAAACAAGCCCGCCACTGCGGCGCAGACCGTCAGGGCAAAGCGCCAGACACGGATGGCGTCTGCCAGTTCCCTGCCCGGAATAGCGTAGCCGCAAATTCCCGCCACTGCCACCACGATCAGCGCCGCCGGCGAGATCAGCTTCGCTTCCACCGCCGCTGTGCCCACTACCAGACCACCGATGATGGACACGGTCTGTCCCAACGACTGCGGCAGATGAATACCCGCTTCCTGCAGAATTTCAAAGGCGATCAGCAGTCCGATCACCTCGAACAGCGTGGGAAACGGCACCTGCTGTTTGCTTTCGATGATGGCAAGCAGCAGCTTGGTGGGGATCATCTCCTGATGAAAGGCTGCCATGGCGCTGTAGAGCGCAGGCAGCAGCAGACTGACCAGCAGCGCCGCATAGCGCAGCACCCGCACGCAGGAGGCAGAGATGAAATCCATTCCCTGATCCTCCGGCGATGCCAGATATCCTGCCAGATTGACCGGTGCCAGATAGCCCTGCGGCAGGCCGTCCACCAGCAGCCCCACTCTGCCGTCCAGCAATCCCCTGCCGAATTTATCGGTGCGTTCCGTGAACTGCAGCAGCGGAAAGGCCGTATTCCGGGAGCCGGTCACATATTCCTCCACCGATGACGGTGTCAGAAGGCCATCCACCCGAATTTCGCTGAGCCGCTTTTTCATCCGCTCCACCAGTTTGGGATTGGTGATGCCCTCGATCCAGACCACGGTCACATTGGTCTGGCTTTGCTCCCCCACCTTCGTCTCATAAAACCGCAGCCACGGTGAACGCAGATGCCGCCGCAGCAGACTGGTGTTGGTGCGCACCGTCTCCGTAAAAGCGTCCTTGGGGCCTTTCACGGTGTTTTCCACTTCCGGCGCCGCGGGACTGCGTTTTTCGCCCGTTTTGGCCTCGAATGCCGCCGCCTTCTCCAGACCGTCAAATACCACCACGCAAAAGCCGTTGACCAGCAGACTGCACAGGCTCTCCAGATCCGGTACTTCCTTCGCAACCGCTGAATAGACCGTGCCATCCAGACATTGCCGCAGCATGTCCTCCGCAGCTCCATGGAGCTGCTGTACCATGGGATGCAGAATAAAATCCGCGATCTCTGAGCCGGAGGTCAGTCCGTCAATAAAAAATGCCGTGGCCTGCACATTTCCCAGCTTCAGCGGACGCTCCACCAGATCCGCCGCTCCCTGAAAGACCCGTTTCACATTCGCCGCGGTTATTCCCTGCGGAAATTCCATCCGTCCCACCTCCTTTTTTGGAATAGTCTGGACGGAATCCTTTAAACCTATACTTATTCATACTTCCTTTACAAAATGTTTTATTTTTCGTCACGGGCTGTTCAAGATTTTTCTCCGATCCTATTGTAAGATAGGTACAACAGGAAGCGATCCTGTGAAATACGTTTTCTCTTTTCTCCTCTCTTTCTCTCTTTTTCAAATGGAAACGGTGCAGCCCTTTCGGACTGCACCGTTTTCGTTTTCCCTTACAGGCCGTACCGCTCCACCATGGCACGGGCCACCTTGTACTCCAATCTTTTCACATCCAGCGACAGCTCCGGCGGGAATTTCGCAATAAAGCTGTCGGCCTCCAGATTGAAGGTACCCTTGTAGCCCACTTCCTTCAGGGCGCTGCAGAAGCTTTCCCAGTTGACATTGCCCAGATGGGGGATCAAATGGTAGTCATCAAAGGCATCGTTGTCATGGAGGTGAAGGGTCGTCAGGCGACTGCCCAGTTTTTTCACGAAATCCGCGTGGTCGCTGCAGCAGATATTGCCATGACCCACATCGTAGCAGTAGGAGAATACCTCTCCGTAGCGCGCATTCAGGGTATCAATGTAGCGGATGGTATCCTCCGGTGTGGCAAGGATGCTGGGCAGATGCTTGAACGCGCCCCGCTGATAAGTATAGGTCAGGAACATATTCTCCAGACAGATGCCCACGTTGTTGGCCTTCGCAACGGGCGCCAGCTTGCCGAAATATTCCATATTCACCTCAAACCAGTGCTCCAACGGCACATTGTAGCCATGAACCGGGTGAATAACAATATAAGGGCAGTCCAGAATGGCATTGATCTCGATGCAGCGGGCAGCCACCTCGATCATGGTCTCGTCCGTCTCCGGATGATTGGCCACCAGAGACGGAATAGGGCTGTGGCTCTGTCCAAAGCCGATGCCCAGCTGATCGGCATACTGCTTCAGGTCTCGGTAATAGGCATAAAGCTCCTCTTTGGGCTGAAACAGCAGACCCTCAAACTTCATGGCGTTGACATCCGGGCCTTTGAGCTTGGTGCAGAAATTATAGTCCACACAGTCGAAGCCAGCCTCCGCCATGATCTCCAGACCACGGTGATCGCCAAATCGATCCACAACAACATCGGTAGTCGCACTGATTTTCATCGTTTTTATCGTTTTCCTTTCCTGTCTATTAATTGGCCGTTTCCACGTCCTCTTCTTTTTCTTCCGCGTCCTCCTGCTGCATCTGTTTCAAATGGCGGTTGTTAAACACCAGCAGCGTTCCGCCGCCGCCCAGCACAAAAGCGCCCAGTGCCACCAGCGGCATCCACCATTCAAAGACAGGCTGTTCCTCCGGTTCCGGTTCAATCTCCGGTTCAGGCTCCAGTTCCACAACGGGCTCCGGTTCTTCTTCGGTACCCGGCAGGGGCACCAGTTCAAATTCCAGTTCCTCCGCACGGCTCATATCCGCTTCTTCCGGTTCAGGTTCAGGTTCTGATTCCGGCTCCTGCACTGTGGTATTTGCAACATTATATTCCGTTACCAGCTCCGCCACATCGGAGATCAGAAAATCGTTATTCAGATCCTTCGTATACACCGCCAGCAAAAACGGCTCCGGCGTATAGAAAATCCCCACATCGTTGACCGTTCCCTCGAACCAGCCGTACTTATGCGCCACCTCGTACTCCGTCACATAGGCCCGGAAGTAGGTATCCGGCTGCGCCTGCTTCATGTAATCCAGCAGTTCTTCAAAATCACCGCTGTTTTCGTAGAGATACTTCAACGCATCCATCATCATATTGGTGCAGTAGTAGTTATCCGCATAGTAGATGTAATCGATCTGCTCTTTAGGCAAATGAAAATAGGCGTCCCGCATGATGGTCTTATAATCCGGGAACTCACCCAGATTGTACAGCAGTGCAAGGGCCGTATCGTTGTCCGACTGCACCAGACTGGCCCGGTGGATATCCGACAGCTTGTATTCCACGCCTTCTAATTTGGCGCTGGGGATGATGGCATCGGGCGCAATTTTCCCATCCCGCTCCAACTCGTAATAATACATATTCAGCGGCAGCTTGAAGGTACTGGCCGCGGGCATGAACACCGTGTCGTTGACAGAGTAGGTTTCTCCGGTGACTGTATTGTAGTAAGAAAGGGCGAAATTTCCTTTTTCCAGCTCGTTTTTCTCCATATAATCTGCCAGAATGGTCTCCAGATCCGTGTTCTCTGGGATCTCATGGGCCAAAACCGGCGTAAAAAGCAGCAAAATCAGCAGCAAAACCGCGCGAATTCGACGCATCTCATCACCTTCTGCCGTTCATTTTAACAGAAAATTATGAATATTTTGTTAACGCAGACCGTCTTGCTCTTTTTTGTAGGATTTGATAAAATAAAGCATAACCAAGGAAAGGAGGTGTGTTATGGGTAGATTTTCAGATATTCTGCTGGTCTCGGATTTTGACCTGACCATGACCGACCATCAGAGCCAAATTCCGCAGGTAAATCTCGATGCCATCCGCGCATTTCAGGCGGAAGGCGGCGTTTTTACGCTGGCAACGGGCCGCAGTCTGCCCATGTCCCGGTATCGCTTTCAGGATGTTCCCGTCAACGCGCCCCTGATCGTCTGCAACGGCGCCGCCTGCTACGATCCGGTGACGGAGGAAGTGCTCTTTTGCCATCCCCTGCCGGAAAGCTGCATGGAGCTGATGCGGTATTATGAGCGCACTTATCCCCAGCTTCGGCTGGAAATCCACTGTCTGGACAAGCACTACATCTTCACACACGACCCCGCCAGAGACGCCTATCTGGATCGGCAGCAGGCCGCCTACGCCTATGTGCCTTGGGAAGAAGTGCCCCATCCGCAGGTGAAATTCTGCATGTACAGTCCTTCCTCCAACTCCTTCTCCCCGGCGTTTGATACCACTGAAGCCGAGTTTTTCAGATTTCTGGAGCAGGATGTGAACAAGCGCGGCAACGGAAGTATCGTCGCCCTGAACTCGCTGCCCGGTCTGATCGAAGTACAGGTTGCCAACACCTCCAAGGGACTGGCAGCCCGGAAACTGGCACAAAAACTGGGAAGAAACACCCTTGTCTGCGCAGGCGACGCCGTCAATGACCTTTCCATGCTGCAGGAAGCGGACATTGCTTTTACACCCCGGGGCTGCGACGCCCGCATTCAGGACCTTGGTTTCCGGGAAGCCGCCTCCTGCGAAGAGGGTACCATTGCGGATGTGATCCGGCAGCTGCGGTAGGGGCGGTCATTGACCGCCCGCGGGCTACGGATTCTATCGGACATTTTTCGGATTTTGAAACAGGCTCTTTCTCGCACCTGCACACTTTTTACACTCCCCGCATAGAATTGGATGAACCAATTCTCCGGGGAGTGTGATTTTTTGAGCAATTATTTCTGCACCAACAGTGGCTGCAGCCCCTGTCAGCCGCAGGCGCCCTGTCAGCCGGAAACGCCGCACTGTGCCTGCGCCGATGACTTCCGGAAGCTGCTCCATCTGATCTGCGGCGCCCAGCTGCGGCCTTTGATCGATTTTGCCGCCTTTGCGGTGGTATCTGATTTTTATATTCTGGGCTCGGCACTGGATGCTCCCATTGCCGGAACGGCGCCGGATGACAATCTGGCGGATCCTGCAGGCACCTATGTCTGCGGCAGCGACAGCTGCGAAACCGTCACCGTTTCCGGCGTACTGTATCCGCCGGAGGTCGGCGGCACACCTCTGGCAACTACAGTAACACAGGCCGCCCTCTGCCGTATCACCGCCATCGCCTTTGAGGCGCTGGCAGTGGACGGAGATGCCACCGCCAACTTCCAGACCGTCAGCCAGACCCTGAGCCAGTTACTTCGCCCGAACCTGCCGCAGGACTGCGGCTCCATGATCGATGCACTGACCAGCGCAGCCGCCGTCCGCACCTCCACCGTGGCAGCAGGCCCGCTGATTATCGCCAACAGCGCCATCCTCGGCCAGCTTGGCGATGTACTGGTCATGGCCAACAGCACCGACAGCCGATTCTACTTCGTCTGCGCCAACAAGATCGACTTTATTGGATAAGCCGCAAATAGAGAGGGCCAGCCTTCGCCGGCTGGCCTTCGACTGTCAAAAACCCTGTCATTGCGAGCCAGTGCGCACACTGGCGTGGCAATCCGCATCAAAAAAGCTGCGTATTTTTCCAGAATTTTCGATATAAATGGAATATTTAGAATACGGATTCCCACGGCCTTCGGCCTCGGAATGACATGCTTTATTGGAAAAGGATTTTTTGACACGCTGAGGCCAGCCGGGATGGCTGGCCTTTCTTATTCGGTTTCCACCTGCTGCTCCGATAAGTAGAGCTGTACACGGCTGTGGATCAGGGCGGCTGTTTCTTCCGGGGTATGTACCCCACTGAACATATAGCTGGTTTCATCCCGGACGATATTGGTGATGGGTTTATCGTAATAGGATACATAGCAGATATGTTTCTGGATCTCCGCCAGCTTTTCCCTGCTTTCCGCTGCAGTTATGTTCTGCAGATCCGCGTCAAAATCGCGCTGCAGCGGCAGCCACCCGCCTCGGGTAACGTAGTAGTCGGATGTGATCAGCATTTTCAGAAACTCCCATGCGCCCTCTTTTTCGGCAGCAGCCGCAGGAATCGCCATGGGCAGATTGAGATAAAAGCTGCCGCCTGCCGCGCCGGGATAGCCGGGACAAACCAGA
The DNA here is from genome assembly GCA_045530865.1 of Candidatus Avilachnospira sp. Lineage (GTDB taxonomy): Bacteria > Bacillota > Clostridia > Oscillospirales > Oscillospiraceae > Avoscillospira. Next base: position 20,114 of record JAZSCX010000093.1, on the reverse strand, counting down.
CCTTCCGCCATCCGGTCGGTTTCGGCAAAGGCATCTGCGGAATAAATCGTATATTCCACGAACATGCCTTCTCCATTCAGAAGTGCTTCCCATTCGTTTTCCGCCTCATATGGCAGCTCCTGATGGGGTTTGATGCTGTTCAAAAACGCCAGAAAGTCAAGGGCTTCCGGAGAATCAAAATGGGAGACCGCATTTTCATAGTCTACCAGTGTGTGTAATACATGCATATCCATCATCTGCAGGCACATCTCTTTGTCTGCGCCGGGAAATGCCGCCAGCAAAGACGGATCCTCCACCATAGCTTGATTGATATCCGAAAAGCTCCAGCTTTCCTTTTTTCCGGCCAATGCTTCTGTTCCGACAGTTGTTACAATCGTGTAGCTCTGAGGAATCATATACAGCTTCTGATCGGGGCTTTCCAGTGCCGCAAGGAGGTTTTCTGTAAAATCCTCTCTATGCAAATCCTCGTCACCATCCACCCACGGATAGAGGTCTTCGATCAGCCCCCGCTTTGCAAAGGCCTCCGATGGGAGCCCGTTGACAAACAGCAGATCCGGCACGTCTCCGTGCATCAGATCGATCTGCACCCGCTGCCACGCCTGATCGCCGTACAGCTCACTGTAGTCGATATACTCTACGGTGTATTCCGGATGCAGAGCCTTGAAATCGGAAATGGCCGTGGACATGACCATGGGACGGCTCAACCCGGCAATGCGGAGGTTCTTCTCTTCCGTTTCCTGTGCAGCATCCCCCGGAGACAGTCGGAACAGCCGATCCTCCGGATCTCCGGTTCGCCATGTGGCGCCAAGGAATGTATGGCCTTCCAGACAGATCAAAGCACTCAGGTTATTGGATGGCAGTCCACAGGTATCAAAATTCAGAATTGCAGCGGCTTTCGCGTCATCCACATTCCAGCCATACAGTGTACTTTCTCCAATCACCACAAAATCGTAGTCTGAATTCATGCCGGACACGATCGTTCGGTTGTGAAACAGCTCCGGCAGCAGCAGGATTCCCGCCGCACCGGTTTCCTCTCCCACATCAAAGTACAGCGCGGCAGCTCCCATACAATAAGCATAGACTTGCCCGTCCTTTGCTTTTACCAGTGAGGAGATCTGCTCACCAATCTGAATCGTGCGGATGTGTTCTCCGTCATTCAGCCTGCAAAGATGCAGCTGTACCCCGTCTGCCACATAGAACGTGTCTCCCGCAACAGCCACATGACGCAGGTCATTGTCCGCCGTGGCCCAGTTCAGGCCAACCGTTCCATCCGGACCGTGGAGGCTCCATGCGGCTGTTCCATCAGCGAAATCGGCTCTTTCCAGATAATAGACCTCATCCTGCACCGCATCCACCGCCATGACAGCGCCATGCTCCGATACAGGAAGCGAGAATTCCTCCGGTTCGTTATTCGGATCATAGCGGACGGCCCAGTATTCCGTAGTCTCGTTCTGAAAATTGCACCCCCACAGATACACAGCCTCTTCCTGCGCCGCAGCGCCCTGCACCAGAATCAGCCTGTCGGAGGACAGATATTGCGTGCGGAACGGCGCTTCCAGTGCAGTGATCTGCAGGCTTTTTTCGTCTTTTGCAGGTTCCTGCAGAGCAGTTTTCGGTTCTTCCGGCAGCTGCGGCTCCTGTTTGGAGCAGGAAATCAGCACAAGGCAGCACAAAATGACCGCAATCAGTGTCAAAAATACAGACTTTTTTCCCATGAGCATCCTCCTTATCCGCGACGCGCAACCACAAATGCAGACGGAACGAGACGTCCTTCCAGCATGGCAGAATTGGAGCATCTGGTCACATATTCCCCGTCAAACCAGAGAACAGCTTGTGAACCATGCGCCTGATGCACGGCATTTATGCACCCATAGTCCCACAGAATAGCCGCGCAGGTGGGCTGGTCTGTACCCCGAGAAGATTCCGGCTGCCATCCCTCGATCACCATCATCAAAACAGCACCCGTCTCCGTCTGACCGATGCAGGCGCGGGGTAGAATACCACCGGTCAGACTTTCATCCACCACGATTTCTCCGTCCTTGATCAGTGCAAACGGTGCTTCCACCGCATTGTACGTATCCGGCGAAACAGGATCCTGCGTCTGCACCAAGGAGAATATTCCCTCTGCGTTGATCTCCAACCGGACAAGATCCGGTTCCATATGGGCATCCACATTGTATTCCACACCGTTGCTCATGATATAACCGTATAATGTTTCTCCGTCTCCATTGTCCTCAGGATGAACACGGCTTCCGCTGATTGCCAGAACACCGCCGTGTGCTTCTGCAATATTGCCTATGGTCTCACCGTAAGTACCCAATGTGGACGCGGTCTGCAGAGCCAGATTTTGAGGATGGTTGGAAATGGCGAGAACGCCCCGATACCCTTCTCCCTGCACCCGAACCAGCAAAATGCCGTTTTCCGCATCGATCGCCAGCACCTGATCTCCCCGTGTGGTATAGATGTCCGTACCCTGATCCTCCAGACCGGCTTCGTTGAGATAGAAGGTATCCCAATCGCAGTCTTCCAGTTCAGGACGATTCTCCAGATAGTCCGTCAGCGAAGCCTCATCCAACTGTGGGAACATCGTTAGCAGCGGATGTACAGCATCGCCGCTTTCATCCTCAGCGGGAGGCAGATCCAGAGCCGGTTCTTCGTGTTCTTCTGCCGGTTCCGTCTGCGAAGGCGGCGTTTCAATCGCAGGCTCCCACAAAAGCCGAACGGAAGCGGTACCCACGCCGATCAGCACAGCCACCATTGCCGCAATCCGGAGCGCCATCCGATAAAACGGCGGTGAAAAACGCTGCTTCTCCGCCATATCGATCAAGTCAGCCCCTACAAATTCCACAGCATCGTATATGTTTTTTCCATTCATTTGGTATATCCCTCCTGCCGCAGATAGAGCTTCAGCTTGCTTCTGATCTTATGTAGTTTGCCTTTTACGCTTCCCTCCGTCATGTGATACCGATGGGCAATCTGGCGATGGGTATCCATATACCAGTAACGGCGAAGGAAGATACAGCGATCCTTCTCCGGCAGGCTTCGAAGAAACCGGTCAATATGACGTCCCAGTTCCCGCGCATCCACCTCTGCCTCCACAGAGCAGCCGTCCGGCACGCCCTCCTCCAGTTCCTCATAGGACAGTTCCAGTCCCCGGGGCAACCTTTTTTGTCTGCCCGATGACCGGACAAGGGTCAGGGAAAGATTGCGGGTGATCGTTCCCAGATAGGCCGGAAATACGTTGGGCCGCTGAGGCGGAATAGAGTTCCAGGTTCGCATCCATGTGTCATTGACACATTCTTCCGTATCCTGACGGTTCCGGAGAATATTCCACGCAATGGATCGGCAATATGCGCCGTACTTCTTCTCTGTCTCGGCAATGGCCTGTTCCGCCCTTGCCCAGTACAGATCGATGATGGCCCGATCGTCCATTGGTTCACGCTCCTTTCTATGTTTATAGACGCGGTTTTTGGAAAGTGGTTAGCGGTTTTGAAACATTTTTTCATTTTCTCAGATAAACGAAAACGCACCGCTGAGCGGTGCGCTTTCGTTGCAGGCGACCAATGGTCGCCCCTACCAATTTTAAATTCCTGCCATGCAGACGGCCATGACGGCTTTGATGGTGTGCATCCGGTTTTCGGCTTCGTCAAAGACGATGGACTGCTCGCTTTCGAACACCTCGTCGGTGACTTCCATATCCTGACGGCCAAATTTCTCGCCCATCTCCCTGCCCACGGTGGTGCGCAGGTCGTGGAATGCGGGCAGGCAGTGCATGAACCGGCACTGAGGACCGGCATTGTCCATAACGGCCTTGTTGACCTGATAGGGGCCAAGCTCCCGGATTCGCTCTTCCCAGACCTCCACCGGTTCGCCCATGGAGACCCACACATCGGTGTAGATCACATCGGCGTTCTTGGTGGCTTCCATGGGATCCTCGCAGAAGGACAATGTGGCGCCGGTCTCGGCGGCGACGGCCTGACACTGGGCGATCAGCTCTGCATCAGGGAAATAGGCCTTGGGGGCGCAGGCCACAAAGTCCATGCCCATCTTGGCGCAGCCCACCATGAGGGAATTGCCCATATTATAGCGGGCATCGCCCATATAGACCAGCTTGATGCCCTTCAGCTTTCCAAAATGCTCCTGAATGGTCAGGAAATCGGCCAATATCTGGGTGGGATGGAACTCGTTGGTGAGGCCGTTGAACACGGGAACACCGGCATAATGCGCCAGCTCTTCCACGATGGACTGGCCGAAGCCGCGGTACTCGATGCCATCGAACATCCGGCCCAGCACCCTAGCCGTATCGGGAATGGACTCCTTCTTGCCGATCTGGGAGCCGGAGGGATCCAGATAGGTGACGCCCATGCCCAGATCGTGACCGGCTACCTCAAAGGAGCAGCGGGTACGGGTGGAGGTCTTTTCAAAAATCAGAGCGATGTTCTTGCCCTCCAGCATCCGGTGGGGAATACCGGCCTTCTTTTTGGCTTTCAGATCGGCGGCAACATCGAGAAAATGCTGAATTTCAGCAGGAGTAAAGTCGAGAAGTTTTAGAAAATGATTGACAGACATGGTATGTTCCTCCAAATATGGTCATTACTGGTACTGTGCTACAAATTCGGCCAGTTCTGCGATCTGGCGGGTGGTTTCCGCCACGCAGGGGCCGCCGTGGCTGCCGCGCTGGCTGACGCAGGTCATCAGGTCGATGGCTTCGTAGACGCCCTCATCAAATTCCGGATGGATGGCCCGGAACTCTTCCAGACTGAGCTGTTCCAGCGTCTTGCCCTGACTGGTGCACAGGTACACCAGCTGACCGGTGGCCTTGTAGGCATCCCGGAAGGGCACGCCCTTCTTGGTCAGGAAGTCGGCGCAGTCGGTGGCATTGATAAAGCCCTTCTTGGCGGCTGCCAGCATATTCTCCGGGATCACCCGCATGGTTTCGATCATGGCGGAGAACACCGGCACGCACATTTTTACCGTATCCACCGCGTCGAACACCGGCTCCTTGTCCTCCTGCATATCCTTGTTATAGGCCAGCGGCAGGGACTTCATGGTGGCAAGCAGGCTCATAAGATGGCCGTAGACACGGCCGGTCTTGCCGCGAACCAGCTCCGCCACATCGGGATTCTTCTTCTGGGGCATGATGGAAGAACCGGTGGAATAGGCATCATCCAGCTCGATAAACTTGAACTCCCAGCTGCACCAAAGGATGACCTCTTCGGCAAAGCGGCTCATATGCATCATGAGGATGGACAGGGCGCTCAGCAGCTCGATCACATAGTCCCGGTCGGAGACGCCGTCCAGAGAGTTGGACATGGGGCCGTCAAAGCCCAGCAGCGCAGCAGTCTGGAACCGGTCGATGGGATAGGTGGTGCCTGCCAGTGCGCCGGAACCGAGAGGGCAAAGGTTCATGCGTTTGCGGCAGTCATCCAGACGGGTCACATCTCTTGCCAGCATGGAGCCGTAGGCCAGCAGATGCTGAGCGAAGGTGATGGGCTGAGCCCGCTGCAGATGGGTATAACCAGGCATGACCGTTTCCTTGTGGGCATCGGCCTGATCCAGCAGCACCCGGATGAAATCCAGCACCATAGTGCGAATCTCCTCGATCTCCTTCCGCAGATACAGGCGCAGATCCACCGCCACCTGATCGTTGCGGCTGCGTCCCGTGTGCAGGCGCTTGCCGGCGTCACCGATGCGCTGGGTCAAGAGGCTTTCAATGTTCATATGGATATCCTCCGCATCCACGGAGAATTCGATTTTTCCGCTTTCGATGTCCGCCAGCAGATCCTTCAGCCCCTGATGAATCGCCGCCACATCCTCTTTGGAAATGACACCCGTATCGCCCAGCATCTGCGAGTGAGCCAGCGAGCCCTGAATATCCTCCTGATACATCCGCTGATCGAAACGGATGGAGGAATTAAAATCGTTCACAAGGGTATCGGTTTCCTTCTGGAACCGGCCTGCCCAAAGCTTCATACATAACACTCCTAACGATGTCACCATGCACTTTAATTGACAATTAAAAATGATGGTGTCCGCTGCGCGGACAATTTGAAATATTATATCGTATAAATCCTGTAATTACAACAACAACGGAGGAGTTTAGCCGCACCAAACGGAATTCAATCCGTTCGGCGGAGCCGAACTCCTCCACTGTCAATTATCCATTGTCAACTGTCAATTGTTTTACAGCTTGCCCTGATCGACCAGAGCCTGAATCTGGGTAGGCAGACCGTACAGGTTGATGAAGCCGGTGGCGTCGGCCTGATTGTAGTCGGATTCGCCGAAAGTGCAGATCTTCTCGGAGTACAGGGTCTTATCGCTCCATGCGCCGGCCTTGATGATGTTGCCCTTGTAGAGCTTCAGCTTGACCTTACCGGTGACGGTTTCCTGGGTGGAGTCCACAAATGCTGCCAGAGCCTTCCGCAGGGGGCTGAACCACAGACCGTTGTAGACCAGCTCGGCATAGGTAATGGCCAGCTTTTCCTTCTCATGGGCAGTCATCTTATCCAGGGTCAGGGTCTCCAGATACTGGTGAGCCTTGTACAGGATGGTGCCGCCGGGAGTTTCATACACGCCGCGGCACTTCATGCCGACCAGACGGTTTTCCACGATATCCAGCAGGCCGATGCCGTTCTTGCCGCCCACTTCGTTCAGGGCCAGAATGATCTCCTTGGCGGACATCTTCTGATCGTTCAGTGCCACAGGCACGCCCTTTTCGAAGTCCAGAGTGATGTAGGTAGGTTCATCGGGAGCCTGCAGGGGGCTGACGGACATTTCCAGGAAGCCGGGTTTCTCGTACTGAGGCTCATTGCCGGTGTCTTCCAGATCCAGACCCTCATGGCTCAGATGCCACATGTTCTTATCCTTGGAATAGTTGGTCTCGCGGTTGATCTTCAGAGGCACATTGTGGGCCTCAGCATAGTCGATCTCTTCTTCTCTGGACTTGATGCTCCACTCTCTCCAGGGAGCGATGATGGTCATTTCGGGAGCCAGAGCCTTGACGGCCAGTTCGAAGCGGACCTGATCGTTGCCCTTGCCGGTGCAGCCGTGAGCGATGGCGTCGGCGCCCTCCTCCAGAGCGATCTCCACCAGCTTCTTGGCGATGCAGGGACGGGCATGGGAGGTACCCAGCAGGTACTCTTCGTAGATGGCGCCGGCCTTCAGGCAGGGAATGATAAAATCATCCACATACTCATCGGTCAGATCGGCAATGATGCACTTGGAAGCGCCGGTCTTGATGGCCTTTTCTTCCAGACCTTCCAGTTCGTCGGCCTGACCCACGTTGCCGGAGACAGCGATGATCTCAGGATCATTGTAGTTTTCCTTCAGCCAGGGAATGATGATGGACGTATCCAGACCGCCGGAGTACGCCAGAACAACTTTCTTGATATCCTTCTTTTCCATAATGAAACCTCCATACCTTTGAGGGAATTTTTGTTTGTGTATATATATTACAACCAAATGCAAAAATATGCAACATCTAATTTGCACAAACCTACCAGTTTATTTCCAAGTTTTTGTATATACTCTCCATAAGTTTTTGCATATCGCCATGGATATTCATTTTCCCAAGGGTTTTCCTCGAATACAGGAAATAAAATCCCCATTGTATATATTCTGTATATTTTGTATATTACGCAGCCATATCGGCAAAGGTCAGCAGGTCGATCCCACGGTACACATACCAACGGTTGATCTCATATACCCGATCACTCGTGTAATAGTCGCCGCCGTTCATCTTCAGGCCAAAGTGATAATACTCCTCCGCCAGTGACAGGGTATCCCCGTTGTACCGGCCTGTGGGGTAGCAGATCACATAGGGTTCCCGGCCCAGATTGCGGAGAATATCCAGCTTGGACTGCTCCAGCTCCTGCTTCTGGGCTTCATAGGAAAGCTCGTCCAGATTGGGATGGCTGACAGTATGACTGTGGATCTCCACCAGACCGCTGTCCGCCATTTCCCGTGCCTGCTCCCAGTCAAAATAGTGAGGATTATTGCCGATAGACTTGGTAATGGCAAAAATGGTGGCTTTGGCCTCATACTTCTGCAGCAGAGGGAACAGCTCTTCGTAGTTATCCAGATAACCGTCATCAAAGGTCAGCAGAACCGGCTTTTCGATCTGATCAATGTACTCCAGATCGGAGAAATGGATGGTGGTGAAGCCGTTGTCCTGCAGATACCGCAGCTGTTCTTCCATAGTTTTGGGGCTGACAAACAGCTCTGAAATGCCCCAGATGTTGTCGCTGACCGCATGGTACATGAGTGTGGGAACTTTGCAGCCTTCCGGAATATCAAATTTTGCCGCACCGGTGGTGTAATAATGGTGTGCCTGCTCCGCATCATAAAAGTAGCCCAGTCCCAGCTCCGGCAGCAGTTCCACCGGCAGCCACACCTCCTCCCGCACCGTCAGCGGCATACTGTAGGCCAGCCGTTTTGTTGTCTGTCCATACCGGATCAGTTTTTCGATATCCGGCTTCCACACCAGTTCTGGACGCAGCGCTTCCACCACGTCCGTTAGCCGGACATACCGCTTTCCATCCAGCTGCACACTGCCGCCGGGCAGCAGAAAACCGTCTATGGTCACAGGTTCATCTGGAATCAGTTCGGGTTCGGGCTCGGGCTCGGGCTCGGGTTCGGGTTTAGGAGCCGGAGTCTGCGGCAGTTCCGTTGCCGGCGGCTCTTCCTGTGGAGGGATCTCCACAGGAACCTTTCTGCACGCAGAAAGCGCAAGCAGCACACAAAGTGCCAAAATCAAAGGCAATATCTTTTTCATATGCCCCTCCAATTTTCATTTTCTTCAGCATAATCAGCATATCAAGAAAAGCCGCCGCTGTCAATCAGCGGCGGCAAACCATATTATAGCAAAGACTTCCGCAGGTCTGCTGCGGAGATGGGTGACAAGTAAGCAGGCGGTACATCCAATACAGTGCGGGCGCCGCAGGCCCCTTCCCGGTTCATGCGGACGGCAGCCCGGGCATAGCAGACCAGCACGCTGGAGGTAAACTCCGGATTGGAGCCCAGCTTCAAGGAATACTCGATCATATGCTTTGTCTCTCCGTGTTCGCCGGTGGTGCCGCTGCGGAGCACAAATCCGCCGTGGGGAATGCCCTTGTGATCCCGATCCAGCTCTTCCTGCGAGATGAAATGCACCGTGGTGTCATACTCCGCAAAATAATTGGGCATAGTCTTGATCTCCTGCTCGATCTTTGCAGAATCTGCGCCGGGCTTCAGCACCACGAAGCACTCGCGGGTGTGCTTTTCCCGGGTAGTCAGGGCAGGATTTTCGCCGCTGCGCACCCGCTGCAACGCAGCATCCACAGGTATGGTGTACTGCCGGGCATCCTGCACACCCTCCAGACGGCGGATGGCATCGGAATGACCCTGACTGACGCCGCGGCCCCAGAAGGTATAGCTCTCGCCGTCGGGCAGGATGGACATGCCCAGCAGCCGCTGCAGGCTGAACATACCGGGATCCCAGCCCACGGAGATCATGGCGATTTTGCCGCTTTCCGATGCGCTGGCATCACAGGCCGCAAAATGCTCCGGGATCTTCGCATGGGTATCGAAGCTGTCCACCACATTGAAATATTTCGCAAATTCCGGCGTCTGCACCGGCAGATCGGTGGCGCTGCCGCCGCAGAGAATCAGCACATCCAGCTGATCCCGGAATTCCGTCACCCGACTCAGACTGTAAGCCGGCACATTGGGCGACAGGGTTTTCAGGGAGGCAGGGTCTCTTCTAGTGAAAAAGGCCGCCAGTTCCATATCGGGATTCTGCCGCAGCGCCAGCTCCACGCCGCGTCCCAGATTGCCGTAGCCCACAATGCCCACTCGAATCGTATTACTCATAACCGTACTCCTTTTAACCCAGCATGGTCTCCATATTATAAAGACCGGGTTTCTGACCCACCAGATATTCCGCGGCGGTCATGGCGCCCTCGGCAAAGAGCATCCGATCATAGGCCTCATGCTTCAGGGTGATGGTCTGGGTGCCGGTGGAGACCAGCACCTCATGAATACCCACCACGTTACCCAGACGGATAGCGTGGATGCCGATCTCCTGCCTGGTGCGCTTGCCGTTTTCGGGGCGGCCAATGTTGTAGACCGCATCCTCCTTCACGGACTTGATGCCGTCGGCCAGCATCAGCGCGGTACCGCTGGGCACATCCAGTTTCTGGTTGTGATGGGTCTCGATGATCTCAATATCCGCATCAGGGAAGGCCTTTGCCGTTTGCTTTGCCAGCTGCACCAGCAGAGCAACGCCCACGGACATATTGCCGGAGTGGAACACCGGAACGGTCTTTGCCGCTTCGGCAATTCTGGCCTTTTCCTCGGGCGTATGTCCGGTGGTACCGATGACCACAGGCAGTTTCCGGGCTTCGGCATAGTCCAGCACAGCGCCGATGGCGGTATGATGGGAAAAATCGATGATCATATCGGCTTCGCCGGTGAACTCCGGCAGGGAGTGATACTTATTTTCCGCCGCACAGGTCTCCTGATCCACGCTTACGGCAGCTGCAACTGTATGGTTCTTGGCAGCCTTGATCAGGTTCTGCCCCATGCGCCCGGTGGAACCGTGGATGATAATGTTCATAGGCTACCTCACACGTCCAAACCGTTGTCGCGCATGGCCTTCAGCAGACGCTGGCGGTTGGGCTCTTCCATGGGGGTCAGGGGCAGGCGCACATAGTTGTCGCAGTAGCCCAGAGCAGCCACAGCGGCCTTGGCGGGAATGGGATTGACCTCGCAGAACAGGGCGTTGACCAGCTCCAGCATATCGCACTGCATCTTGGCTGCGCCTGCCACATCGCCGTCGAAGAACTTTTTGCACAGCTCAGAGGTCTGACGGGGCAGCACATTGGACAGCACGGAGATGACGCCCTGACCGCCCATGGACAGCAGGGGCACGATCTGATCGTCGTTACCGGAGTACAAGGTCAGATTGTCGCCCACCAGTGCGCGGGTCTGCACGATGGAAGAAATGTTGCCGCTGGCTTCCTTGATACCCACGATGTTGGGGTGCTCAGCCAGCTTGGCATAAGTGGCAGGCAGAATGTTGCAGCCGGTTCTGGAGGGCACATTATACAGGATAATGGGCTTAGTAGCCGCATCGGCAATGGCGGTGAACATGGCGATCAGGCCGTTCTGGGTGGCCTTGTTGTAATAAGGCGTGACGATCAGGCAGGCATCGGCACCCACTTCGCAGGCATACTTGGTCAGCTCGATGGCATAGGCGGTATCATTGGAGCCGGTACCGGCAATGACAGGCACGCGGCCGGCCACACGGTCCACCACGAACTTGATGCACTCGCGATGTTCTTCATCGGTCAGGGTGGAGGCTTCGCCGGTGGTACCGCAGACCACCAGAGCATCGATGCCCTCTTCGATCTGCCAGTCTACCAGACGGCCAAACTGCTCATAATCGACACCGTTTTCGTTCAGGGGGGTCACAAGGGCGGTAGCTGCACCGCGGAATACAGGCTGTTTCATCATGCATTACTCCTTTAAGAAGAAAATTTACAAAGCAAAAAAGCAGCCGACCTGCGGTCGTCTGCTGATGTACGGATCAAACATGACTCCCAGCATAAATGCCCGAGAATCTTCCTACGCCAGACAGCAGCACTCCGCAATCGCGACAGTCAATGAGATCTTTTCCCATTGCCCAGAGCCGTCTTTCACCTCAACGCTCTTCGGCGGTGGTGCCTTTCCCGAAGCGGCACAGGTCTGTGAAACCCTCACGCCGCATGGTACTGATCAATACCGCGCCTCTGCTCTCTTTGTTTAATTGGCTAGATATTATCACTATTTCACAAAAATGTCAATGGGGATTTTGGCAGTTTTTCAATTTTTCCGCATCAGAACACACTCTTGCGTACTTTTGGAAAACGCGCTATACTGGCCTTATAAAAAATTGTAAAATTTCAGAAAGTCAGGAGGCCAGATCATGCGAACTTACGTGCTGGACACCAACGGAAACACGCCCCTGTATGAACAGCTCTACCGGGCGCTGAAGGAGGACATCCTCACCGGCGTCATTGCCGGCGGGGAAAAACTGCCCTCCGGGCGGATGCTGGCGGAGCATCTGAACATCAGCCGCATTACCGTGGAAAACGCCTATGAGCAGCTGATGACGGAGGGGTATCTCGTCTCCCGTCCCCGCTCCGGTTACTATGCAGAAACGCTGGAAGCGCTTCCGGTCATCGCACCGACTGCCAATATTGTGCCGCCCGCTGTCACTGCCGCGCCGCCCACGGTTTCCGCCGGTCAGTTTCCCTTCTCCATCTGGGCAAGGCTCATGCGCGGCGTTCTGCTGGATCAGCACGATCTGCTGCTGCAGCCGCCTCCCAACACGGGACTGCCAGAGCTTCGCAGCGCCATCGCCGGAATGCTCCGCCGCAGCCGCGGCATGGAGGTCTCACCGGAGAACATTGTCATCGGCGCAGGGGCGGAATACCTTTATAATATTCTGATCCAGCTGCTGGGCAAGGAACTGCGGTACGGGCTGGAAAACCCCGGTCACCGGAAGATCCGGCAGGTCTACGAGGCCAACGGCGTTGCCATCTGCCCGGTTTCTCTGGATGAAAGCGGTGTTGCCCCCGCTTCCCTGCTGGACTCCCACGCCAATGTGCTGCATTTTTCCCCCGGACATCAGTATCCCACCGGCGTGGTCATGCCCATTGCCCGCCGCCGTCAGCTGATGAACTGGGTGGGCAGTGAATCGAACCGCTGGCTCATCGAGGACGACTACGACTCCGAGTTCCGGTTCTCCGGAAAGCCCGTGCCCTCCATGTTTTCCATGGACACACTGGGGCGGGTCATCTACCTGAACACCTTCTCCCGCACCATCACCCCAGCACTGCGTATCAGCTACATGATCCTGCCGGATGCATTGATGGCGCAATACCGCCGGAAGCTGGGGTTTTACAGCTGCACCGTACCAAGTATGGAGCAGCTGACCTTGGCAAGGTTTCTGGATGAAGGGTATTTTGAAAAGCATGTAAGCCGCATGAAGCGGCATTACCGCCTGCTGCGGGATCAGCTGCTACAGCTGCTGCGCCAGTCCCAAAGTGCAGACCGGATGACCGTACAGGGAGACGAAGCGGGGCTCCACTTCCTGCTGCAGCTGAATACCGGTCTGCCCGACAGGGAAATCGAACAGCGGCTGGCAGCAGGCGGCATCCGTGCGGCCAGTCTGCGGCATTATGCCGTGGATCTGCCGGATGAAGCCGCGAAAAACCGGGTGGTCATCCCCTATGCCGATCTGGCAGAGACGGATCTGCCAAGATTGGTTGTATTGCTGGAAGAATTGGTCAAAGAATGATCAATGCCTGCACACGGGCGGTTCATAACCGCCCGTGTGCAGGCAAAAACTAATGTTTATGAAGCTCCGAAAAAATAGCTTCCGCTTCTTCACCGCTGAAGAAATAGGTTTCATCGGCGGTTTTGATCGTCAGAAACGGCGGCTGCTGCGGGTTCAGGCAGAATTTTGCCGTGCCATAGCCCTCCACGGAGAACTGGCCCTTCAGAATCTGCTCCATGCCGGTGCCCCACATCCGGGAGCTGGGCGGCAGTTCGTCCAGCAGCTCCGCTTCCAGAACCTCATCCAGCGGGATCTCATAGACCGTGCTTCCGTGCCGCGCCACGATGCTATCCGAAGAAACCGTCAGCTCCGTGGCGGTCATTTCTTCGGATATCATCCAGCCGCACAGAGGCAGCAGTGCCAGCAGTACCACCACCGTAAACACCGCCATGCCCTTTCCCACGGGCGTGGCATAGTTCATGGACATTCCCATGCCCACCCGCTCGTTGATGAAGGCCTTTTTATCATGGGGATTGTAATAAAACTGTCCCCAGATCCAGTAGTCGTCCTCGTCCACCACCGGCGGCGTGTCTCCGTTGAGCCGGTGCTGTGCCCGTCGTACAGCAAATTCCGTGGCAAGGGCCACTGCCACAATGGCGGCGGTATAAAGCATAGTGATGGCAAAATAGCCCTTTCCCTGCCCGATCCACACGGCAACCGAGTAAAGCCCGGTGATCCACGCCATCAGAAGCCATGTTTTTGTCCAGTTGTACCGGCGCACCCGGGTCAAAGCTGCGGTACGGTCCGGATTATCATCCACCACATCGGGCTTCTGCCGGAAGATCAGGCCGTGAAATGCCAGAGAACCGGCGGTGATTCCAAGACACACAAAGGCATTGACCGTCAGGAGCAGCGCCCACGCCGGATCCAGTTCATCCGCCAGCACACTGATCACCGGCAGCACAGAAAGAATCATGGGCGGTACAAACCATCTGGTTTTGATGGGCTTCGGCAGCTTCAGAGACGCCGTCTCCATGGCGGGCTGCGGCGTGCCGGTTTTCCAGCCCCAGCGGCGCTTGATGGCCTTCAGGCCTTCATAGCCCTTGCCGTAGATCCAGAATATGGCCCCCATGGCCGCCAGCATCCAGACGATGGCCCATGTGATCACCAAAGATACCTTCGGGAGCAGTAGAGACGGCAGTAATGCCGCCGTCAGCCAGATCATTGTCCACAACAGCCGCTTGCGGAAGCTTCCCACATAGGCCTGCACCTCTTCGTCCCGCTGACCCTCCGGCGGCAGGGTGACGGAAAGAATCAACCCCTTCTTGCAGACGGTGTTGTTGCGCATACTCACATAGACGATGGGCAGAAAGATCCACATACAAATCACAAGAAACAGGTTCATACGGCACCTCCTTCATAGACGGAGCGGCAGAGCTTTATCATCTCATCCAGCGCCATACCGCAGGCCCTGGCCTCCGAAATCGCCAGCTCCAGCTGCTGACGCAGCTGCGGCGGAAAAGTCTGCTGCAGACCGGTGCAGACCCGGGTGCCGGCACGGCGGTCGGTTTGAATATAGCCCTCCTGCTTCAGCAGGCCATAAGCCTTGCTGACAGTCATCATATTGACGCCCAGATCCTCCGCCAGTGTTCGAATGGGCGGCAGCAGTTCTCCGGGCTGCAGAACGCCCGTCGCGATCCGCCGGACGATCTCATTGCAGATCTGCTGATAGATCGGGACGCGCAGGGTAAAATCCAGATGGAGCAGCATGGCGCCACCTCCTTTGTATTATTTATTATAATACAAATATATGAAATGTCAATCTGCGATTGTTTTTCTCCCATACCCATGGTAGAATGAACCGGAGGTGATCCTATGCTGAACACCACCCTCTGCTATATCGAGCAGGATGGCAAATACCTGATGCTCCATCGGGTCAAAAAGAAAAACGATATCAATCACGATAAATGGATCGGCATCGGCGGCAAATTCGAGGAGCTGGAAAGCCCGGAGGACTGCCTGCTGCGAGAAGTGAAGGAAGAAACCGGTCTGACCCTGACCCGCTGGCGGTACCGAGGTATTGTGACTTTTGTGGCGGATCAGGATCCCCAGTTCATGCATCTGTACACCGCCAACGGCTTTACCGGACAGATCAAAACCTGTGACGAAGGCAATCTGGAGTGGATCGACAAGAAACAGCTGCTGGAGCTGCCCATCTGGGAGGGGGACAAGATCTTCCTGCGTCTGCTGGACGAGGATGCGCCGTTTTTCTCCCTGAAGCTGGTGTATGATGGGGACGGGCTCATGGAAGCGGTGCTGGATGGGAAGCCTTTGCCACTCAGCGGCGGCCAAGGGTCTGGCCGCCCTACGGGTGAAAAAGAACCCTTGCTGATCTCTGCCTGTCTCATGGGGGCGGCCTGCCGGTATGACGGCAAGCGGCAGCCCATGGAGAATTTGGAAAAACTGATGCGGCGGTATCATCTGATTCCGGTGTGTCCGGAACAGCTGGGCGGCCTTGCCACTCCCAGAGCGCCTGCGGAACGGGTGGATGATCGGGTCATCACCGAAAACGGCGCAGATGTGACCGCCGCCTACACCGCCGGTGCGAAAGAGACTCTGCGGCTGGCGAAGCTCTATGGCTGCACCAAGGCTGTTCTCAAGGAACGCAGTCCCAGCTGTGGTCACGGCAGTATTTATGACGGCACCTTTACCCGCACTCTGAAAGAAGGCAGCGGCGTGACAGCGCAGCTGCTGACGGAGCACGGCATTGCCGTCTATGGGGAAAGCCGATGGGAGGAACTGCTATGAGCGTTTCGGCGACCCTGTTTTTTATCGCGGAGATCATCGGCACCGTTGCCTTTTCCCTGTCCGGTACGCTGGTGGGACTGAAATATCAGCTGGATATCTTCGGCGTGCTGCTGCTGGCGGTGACCACCGCACTGGGCGGCGGCGTGATCCGGGATCTGCTCATCGGGCGGCTGCCGCCGGTCATGTTCCGGGATTACCGCTACCTGCTGGCAGCAGTGATTACCTCCGGACTGGTATTCCTGTTGGCGCATTTTGCCAAAAAGCATTTTGCCAAGTATGAAGAAAAACTGACCGTTTTCAACAATATTTTCGATGCCCTTGGTCTGGGTGCCTTCGTTGTGGTGGGCATGGAGGCCGGAATCGGCGCCGGCTTCGGTGACAACGGCTTTTTCCTTGTATTTTTGGGTGTGCTGACCTGCATCGGTGGCGGAATCCTGCGGGATCTGTTCGTGGTGCGGATGCCCGGTGTGCTGCACAAGCACGTCTACGCCCTGCCCTGTATTCTGGGTGCGTTTCTCTACCTGATCCTGAGCCGGCTGCAGGTCAACGATCTGATCGCTACACCGGTGGTCATGGCTTTTATTTTTGTATTCCGAATGCTGGCGGCAAAATACCACTGGAATTTGCCCAAAGCCTGATATCCCCAGAAAAGAGGTACCACATTGCTCCAACTGAAAAACATTCACAAAGACTATCTCTCTGGCAGCGGCACCGTAGAAGCCCTGCAGGGCATTGATCTGCAGTTCCGCAGTTCGGAATTCGTGGCCATTCTCGGCCCCTCCGGTTGCGGCAAGACCACCATGCTGAACATCATCGGCGGTCTGGATCAGTACACCAGCGGTGATTTAATCATCAACGGCCGCTCCACCAAACACTTCAAGGATCGGGACTGGGACGCCTACCGCAACCACTCCGTTGGCTTTGTGTTCCAGAGCTACAACCTGATCCCCCATCAGTCCGTGCTGCAGAACGTGGAGCTGGCCCTGACCCTCTCCGGCGTTTCTCGGCAGGAACGCAGAAAACGTGCCAAAGAAGCGCTGGAACAGGTGGGGCTGGGCGACCAGCTGCGGAAGAAGCCCAATCAGCTCTCCGGCGGTCAGATGCAGCGGGTGGCCATTGCCCGCGCCATCGTCAACAATCCTGATATCATCCTTGCCGACGAGCCCACCGGCGCTCTGGATACCCAGACCAGCGTACAGGTCATGGACATTCTCCGGGAGATCGCCAGGGATCGGCTGGTGATCATGGTCACCCACAATCCGGAGCTGGCGCAGGACTATGCCAACCGTATCGTCCGGGTGGTGGACGGCAAGGTCATCAGCGACTCCCATCCTCTGACAGAGGAAGAGCTTCGGGCAGAGGAGGCGGCCGAGCAGGCGCAGACCGCCCACAAGGAGAAAAAACCCTCCATGTCCCTGCGCACATCCTTTGGCCTGTCTCTGCGGAATCTGATCTCCAAAAAAGGCCGTACCATCCTGACCTCCTTTGCCGGTTCCATCGGCATCATTGGCATTGCCCTGATCTATGCCGTTTCCCAAGGCACCACCACCTACATCAACGCCGTGCAGGAAGAGACCCTCTCCTCCTATCCCCTGACCATCCAGTCGGAAAGCCTGAACATCGGCAGTCTGATGATGGCCTTTATGGAGCAGGCAAAATCCGCTGGCGAGCATGAGAACGACGCGGTCTATCAAAAAACCATGTTCTATGATATGGTCAACGCCTTGAACGCCATGGAGACCACCTACAACGATCTGGAGGCCTTCAAGGTCTATCTGGACGGAGAGCTGGAGAACCCGGACAGTGTCCTTTCCCAGTCTCTCAGCGGTCTGCAGTACGGCTACGATCTGGATCTGCAGGTCTTTACGGAGAATGTGGACGGTACCATTCTCCGTGCCGACACCGAGGCTCTGATGCAGGAGCTGATGATCGAATATTTCAGCATGGATATGTCCGGCATGATGAACATGTCCGAGACCTACGGCATGGATATGTCCGCCATGATGGCCCCCGGCGTTTCTTCCACTCTGTTTGAAGAGATCCTTCCCGGCAAGGAAGGCCAGCCCATCAACCAGCTGGTGGAAAACCAGTATGAGCTGATCTACGGTTCCTGGCCCAATGACTATGACGAAATCCTGCTGGTGGTGGACGAAAACAACGAAATCGACGATCTCACCCTGTACGCCCTGGGTCTGAAATCCAAGGAAGAAATCGACGCACTGGCAGATGCGGCCTTCCACAAAACCGCCGTGGAGACCAATGTGGAGCACTGGAGCTTCGAAGAGATCTGCGCCATGGACTTCCGGGTGGTACTGCCCGCGGCATGTTACACCAAGGAAGAACTCTCCGGCCTGTATGTGGATCTGCGGGATACGCAGACCGGTCTGAAATACCTCTATGACAACGCCCTGCAGCTGCAGGTCACCGGCATCATCCGTCCCAGCGAGGACGCCACTGCTTCCATGCTCTCCGGTACCATTGGCTACACCGCTGGCCTGACGGAATATGTCATTGAACAGAATCGGGACTCCGCCGCCATTCAGGCTCAGCTGGACAGTCCTCACAAGGACATCTTCACCGGTCTGCCCTTCCGGGAGAACACCGGAAATCTGACGGAGGAAGAAAAAGCGGATGCCTTCTTCGCCTATCTTGATGAACTCAACGAGCAGGAAAAGGCACAGAAGTATCTGGAGATCAAGAGCATCCCCTCTCCCGAGGAGCTGGAAGCCATGACCGCACAGGCCATGGAAGGCCAGACCCGGGAAACCATGGAAGCCACCATTCTGCAGGCCATCACCGCCCAGACCGGCATGAGTGAAAACGAGCTGAACGACTATCTGGCCGCCATGACCGATGAGGACATGGAAGAAATGTTCACCCAGATGGTGGAGCAGCAGGTGAAAATGCAGTATGCCGCCGGGGTCCAGCAGCAAATGGCGGAGATCCCGCCCCAGCAGCTGGCTGCAGCCCTGACCATGGAAGCCGAAACCTACACGCAGGAGCAGTGCGCCCGGTATTATGACGAGGTGCTGACCTTCTCGGAAGCCACCTGTGAGGACAATCTTCTGAAGCTGGGCAGACTGGATCTGGAATCCCCTGCTTCCGTCAATCTGTACGCCGTTTCCTTTGAAAGCAAGGATCTGATCGAGGACTGCATCGCCGCCTACAACGAGGGGAAGGATGAGCTTTCCCGTATCACCTACACCGACTATATCGGCCTGATGATGTCCTCCATCACCACCATCATCAACGCCATCACCTATGTGCTCATTGCCTTTGTGGCGGTTTCTCTGGTGGTTTCCTCCATTATGATCGGCGTCATCACCCTGATTTCCGTGCAGGAACGCACCAAGGAGATCGGTATCCTCCGGGCCATCGGTGCCTCCAAGAAAAACGTTTCCAATATGTTCAACGCGGAGACCGTCATGATCGGCTTTGCCTCCGGCGCGCTGGGTGTGCTGGTGACCAAGCTGCTGTGCATCCCCATCAACGCCATTTTGCACCATGTGACCGGACTGAGCAATCTCAATGCCCATCTGCCGTGGAGCGTGGCGCTGACGCTGGTGGCCATCAGTGTGCTGCTGACACTGATCGCGGGTGTTATCCCCTCCAGAAGCGCAGCGAAAAAGGACCCCGTGGTGGCCCTCAGAACAGAGTAAGGCAGTTTACCGCATCTATTCGTAGGTAACTTCCGCGTGCAGGCAGCGGTAATCATCGTGTCATTGCGAGCCTCCGCAGGAGGCGTGGCAATCCGTGTGCAGGCACCCATCTTCCGTATTGGAAGTACCCTATGCTCCGCAGGCCCACTTTCTTTGGTTGGTCAAACAAACTGGAGCGAAGAACCACCACATAGGGGAGGGCTTCCTAAAACAGTTAATCCTCCCTATGAGATTTTCATAGGGAGGATTTTTTCCGTAATAATGCGACAGCACCCAAGGCTCCCTTGTGTAAAGGGCACGACGCGTTAAGAAAACATGCCGGTGGCATGTTTTTAGCCAAAGCGGGG
>JAZSCX010000091.1:0-31962 GCA_045530865.1 Candidatus Avilachnospira sp. | reverse complement strand
GGCTTCGCATCGGCATTGCGGCGGCAAAGGGCTTCGCATGGGGGAGAGAGATCCCCTGCGTCGGCGTTTCCACGCTGGAGGCGATGGCGCGCGGCGCCGCCGTGACGGACGGCGTTTATGTCTGCTGTATGGACGCACGGCGCGCACAGGTCTACAACGCGATCTTTGAAATCAAGGACGGAAAGCTCACACGGCTCTGTCCCGACCGCGCTGTTTCCATCGAAGAATTGAACGGTGATCTGGAAAAAATCGAAAAACCGAAAATTCTTGTTGGAGATGGGGCGCTTTTGTGCTATAATACCTTGAGCGACAATGGCGAACTGATCCTGCCTCCGGAGCATCTGCGTCTGCAGCGTCCGGCAGGAGTGGCGCTGGCTGCGCTGGAAGCGCTCTCCCGTGGGGAAACGGCTTCCGCGGCGGAGCTGCGTCCGAACTATCTGCGTCTGTCACAGGCGGAGCGGGAACGCGCCGAAAGATTAAAAAAAGAAAGTGAGATGTCATAACAATGGGAAGCGTACATGTGTTGGATCATCCGCTGCTGCAGCATAAGCTGTCGATCCTCCGCAACAAGGATACGGGCGTAAAGGAATTCCGTGAGGTAGTCGGTGAGATCTCTGCCCTGATGTGCTATGAGGCCACCAGAAACCTTCCTACGGAAGAGATTGTCATTGAAACTCCCATTGCCCCTGCAAAGGTTCGTGTTCTGGCCGGTAAGAAGCTGGCGATCGTCCCGATTCTCCGTGCAGGCCTTGGCATGGTGGATACCATGGTGGATCTGATCCCTTCTGCAAAGATCGGTCACATTGGCTTGTTCCGTGATCCGGAGACCCATGAGCCGGTGAAATATTACTGCAAGATGCCCCCCGATATTGCGGAACGGCAGGTATTTGTGGTGGATCCCATGCTGGCAACCGGCGGCTCTGCATCCGATGCCATCATGTTTATCAAGGAATATGGCTGCAAGAACATCACCCTGATGAACATTCTTGCCGCTCCCGAAGGCATTGCCAGAGTGCAGGCAGATCATCCCGATGTGGACATTTATGTGGCTGCTGTGGATGAAAAGCTCAATGAGCATGCGTATATCGTTCCCGGTCTGGGCGATGCAGGCGACCGTATTTTTGGCACAAAGTAAGCATTGACTTGCTGCAAAGAAATCTGTATACTATTAGCGAAAAATAGGGTAGTTTGGGCAGATTAAGCCCGATACTTATTTGGTATATTTTTGAAAGGAAGAAATTGATATGATCTATTCTACCGAAGTTCAGCATATGTGTCCTGTCGCAAAGGGTGCATATCACGGTCCCGCTCCCATTCCCGAAGAGGGCAAGTGGGTTCAGGCCAAGCAAATCAGCGATATTTCCGGCTTCACCCATGGTGTGGGCTGGTGCGCACCGCAGCAGGGCGCCTGTAAGCTGACCCTGAATGTCAAGGACGGCATCATTGAAGAAGCACTGGTTGAAACTCTGGGCTGCTCCGGCATGACCCATTCCGCCGCCATGGCCTCCGAGATCCTCATCGGCAAGACTCTTCTGGAAGCTCTGAACACCGACTTGGTCTGCGATGCCATCAACACCGCTATGCGTGAGCTGTTCCTGCAGATCGTTTACGGCCGCACCCAGTCCGCTTTCTCCGAAGACGGTCTGGCAGTCGGTGCTTCTCTGGAAGACCTGGGCAAGGGTCTGCGCAGTCAGGTTGGCACCATGTTTGCTACCAATGTCAAGGGTCCCCGTTATCTGGAAATGGCCGAAGGTTATTGTACTCGTATGGCTCTGAATAAGGACAACGAAGTGATCGGTTATGAGTTCGTGAACCTGGGCAAGATGATGGACTTCATCAAGAAGGGTGACGACGCCAACACCGCTCTGGAGAAGGCCAAGGGTCACTACGGCCAGTTCGATGCTGCTGTGAAGTACATCGATCCCCGCCACGAATAATAGGAGGACACGAAAATGGCTCTGTTTGAAAGTTACGAAAGAAGAATTGGCAAGATCAACGGTGTCCTCGCACAGTATGGTATCAGCTCTGTGGAAGAGTGCCGTGAGATCTGCAAGGAAAAGGGCTTTGATCCCTATGAGACTGTTAAGGCTATCCAGCCCATCTGCTTTGAGAACGTTTGCTGGGCCTACTGCGTAGGCGCTGCCATCGCTATCAAGAAGGGCGTTAAGACTGCTGCTGAGGCTGCAAAGGCCATCGGCGAAGGGCTGCAGGCTTTCTGCATCGACGGCTCGGTTGCCGAGGACCGCAAGGTCGGTATCGGCCATGGCAATCTGGGCGCTATGCTGCTGTCCGATGAGTCCAAGTGCTTTGCATTCCTGGCCGGCCATGAGTCCTTCGCTGCCGCTGAAGGTGCCATCGGTATCGTCAGAAATGCCAACAAGGCCCGCAAGGAGCCTCTGCGCGTCATTCTGAACGGTCTGGGCAAGGATGCCGCACAGATCATCTCCCGTATCAACGGCTTCACCTATGTGCAGACCCAGTTCGACTATGCCACCGGCAAGGTCAACATTGTCCGCGAAATTCGTTATTCTGAGTCCGAGCGTGCAAACGTCCGCTGCTATGGTGCTGACGATGTCCGCGAAGGCGTTGCCATTATGCATCTGGAAGGCGTTGACGTCTCCATCACCGGCAACTCCACCAACCCCACCCGCTTCCAGCATCCTGTTGCAGGCACCTACAAGAAGGAATGCATCGAGCAGGGCAAGAAGTACTTCTCCGTTGCTTCCGGCGGCGGCACCGGCCGCACCCTGCATCCCGACAACATGGCTGCAGGCCCCGCTTCCTATGGTCTGACTGACACCATGGGTCGTATGCACGGTGATGCACAGTTTGCAGGCTCCTCCTCCGTCCCTGCCCACGTTGAAATGATGGGCTTCCTGGGCGCAGGCAACAACCCCATGGTCGGCATGACCGTCGCCGTGGCCGTTGCTGTTGAGCAGGCTCTGAAGTAAGATATGCAAAAAAACAGGCATTTTCATTGGATTTCCATTGGATTTGCCTGTTTTTTCTAAAAACTTAAAGGATTGAAAAGGATGTGCTATATATGGAATTTATTGTTTCAGTCTTTGCGCTTGCTGTCAGCTGGAGACTGTTCCAGAAAATGGGCAGAAAAGGCTGGGAAGGCATCATTCCCTTCTATAATACCTATGTGATGTTCGATGTTTTGTACGGCAATGGATGGAAATTCCTGCTGTTCTTTATTCCTTTCTATAACATCTATCTTGCATTCAAAACCTACATTCATCTTGCCAAAGAATTCCATCAAAGCGCCGGTTTTGGCGTTGGTCTGGTGTTCCTGTATCCGATCTTCGGCGCTATTCTGGCGTTCGGCAAGGCTGAATTCAGAGATGGCAGCTGTGCAACAACTGGGGATGACCCCATCAGCGAGACCATTGATTCCGCAGCAGGCTTTGTGTCCAATGCTTTTAACGGCAAGTCTAAGCGGGATCCGGAAGCATTGGAGAAGCTGGAAAAGCTGAAAAACCTGCATGACTCCGGTGTTCTTTCTGATGAAGAGTACCAGAAGATGAAGGATGAATTGATGGGTCGCTTCTAAGACTAAATAACGAAGGCCACCGGGTAACCGGTGGCCTCTCTTTGATTTCGGAAACCACCGGCAGAGCCGGTAGTTTCCGAAATCAATAAAATCCCCGGGATTCATCCGAATCCCGGGGAGAAATAGATTGCGAATTATTCGGCGTACATAGCCTGCAGCTTCAGCAGGTGCTCGTAACGCTCCTTGGCGGCCTCTTCGTTCTTTGCGAACAGAACCTTGGCGCGTTCGGGGAACTCACGGGTCAGGCGGTTGTAGCGGGCTTCGTTCATCAGGAATTCCTGATAGCCGCCGGCGGGAGCCTTGGAGTCCATGACAAACTTCTTCTCAGCCAGAGCGGGGTTAAAGCGGAACAGGTTCCAGTAGCCGCACTCGACAGCCTTCTTCATCTCGGCCTGGCAGTTCTGCATGCCGCCCTTGATGGAGTGCATTTCGCAGGGTGCGTAAGCAATGATCAGAGAAGGACCGGGATAAGCTTCTGCTTCCTGGATGGCTTTCAGAGTCTGAGCCATGTTGGCGCCCATAGCGATCTGAGCAACATAGATGTAGCCGTAGCTCATAGCGATTTCGGACAGGGACTTCTTCTTGATTTCCTTACCGGCAGCTGCGAACTGTGCAACCTGACCGATATTGGAAGCCTTGGAAGCCTGACCGCCGGTGTTGGAGTAGACTTCGGTATCGAAGACGAAGATGTTGACGTCCTTGCCGGAAGCCAGAACGTGGTCAACACCGCCGAAGCCGATGTCGTATGCCCAGCCGTCGCCGCCGAAGATCCAGAAGGACTTCTTGGACAGGTATTCCTTCTCGGTCAGAACAGCGGGAGCAGCGGGGCAGCCTGCAGCAGCGGCCTTCTCCAGCTCAGCAACCAGAGCGGTGGTAGCAGCAGCATTGGCAGCGCCGTTGTCCTTGGTGTCCAGATATGCCTGAGCGGCAGCCTTGAACTCGTCGGAAGCCTTTTCGGAAGCGGCCATTTCAGCAACCTGAGCCATCAGGCGCTCACGGATTGCTTCGTGACCCAGCTGCATGCCAAGACCATGTTCTGCGTTGTCTTCGAACAGGGAGTTGCACCATGCAGGGCCGTGGCCGTCCTTATTGGTGGTGTAGGGAGAGGTGGCAGCGGGGCCGCCCCAGATGGAGGAACAGCCGGTGGCGTTGGAGATGTACATCCGATCGCCGAACAACTGGGTGATCAGGCGGGCATAGGAAGTTTCGGCGCAGCCTGCACAGGAGCCGGAGAACTCCAGCAGGGGAGTACGGAACTGGGAACCCTTAACGGTAGCATCCTGCAGTTCGGTCTTTTCGGCAACTTCAGCCACACAGTAGTTGAACACATCCTGCTGAGCCAGTTCCTGCTCCTGACCGACCATCTTCAGAGCACCGACAGGGCAGACACCGACGCAAACGCCGCAGCCCATGCAGTCCAGAGGAGAAACAGCCATGGTGTAGGAGTACTTGCCCTTCAGCTTGGCCTTGCCTTCGACGATCTTTGCAGCGGCGGGAGCCTTTGCTGCTTCGTCAGCAGTCAGAGCATAGGGACGGATAGTAGCATGGGGGCAGACAAATGCGCAGTTGTTGCACTGGATGCACTTGGTCTCATCCCAGGTGGGAACAGAAACGGCAACGCCGCGCTTCTCGTAGGCAGCTGCGCCCAGCTCGAACTGGCCGTCAACGTGATCCATGAAAGCGGAAACAGGCAGGGAATCACCGTCCATCTTGCCGACGGGCTGCAGAATACCCTTGACCATCTTCACCAGCTCGGGCTTGCCGGCCAGATCGGCATCGTCAGCAGCGTCAACAGCATTTGCCCAATCGGAGGGAACATCGATCTTCACGAATGCGGTAGCACCGGCGTCGATGGCCTTGTGGTTCATATCGACCACGTCCTGACCCTTCTTCAGGTAGGAAGCGGTGGCCTTTTCCTTCATGTACTGGATGGCTTCTTCCTGAGGCAGAACGCCTGCCAGGGTGAAGAATGCAGACTGCAGGATGGTGTTGGTGCGCTTGCCCATACCGATGGACTGTGCCAGATCGATGGCGTTGATGGTGTACAGCTGAATGTTGTTCTTGGCGATGTACTGCTTGGTTTCAGCATTCAGATGATGGGCCAGTTCTTCGGGAGTCCACTGGCAGTTGATCATGAACACGCCGCCGGGCTTGACGTCGTTGACCATCTTGTAGCCCTTGGTAACATAGCTGGGGTTGTGGCAGGCAACGAAGTCAGCCTTGTTGATGTAGTAGGAGCTGCGGATTCTCTGGTCACCGAAACGCAGGTGAGAGATGGTCACGCCGCCGGTCTTCTTGGAGTCATACTGGAAGTAAGCCTGAACGTACTTCTCGGTATGGTCGCCGATGATCTTGATGGAGTTCTTGTTGGCGCCAACAGTGCCGTCGCCGCCCAGACCCCAGAACTTGCACTCGATGGTGCCTTCTGCAGCGGTGTTGGGGGAGGGAACTTCTTCCAGAGACAGGTTGGTCACATCGTCCACGATGCCGATGGTGAACTGACGCTTGGGCTGAGCCTTAGCCAGCTCGGCATAGACAGCAAAAACGGAGGAAGGAGGCGTATCCTTGGAGCCCAGGCCGTAACGGCCGCCAATGATGGTAGCTTCCACACCGGCGTTGGCCAGAGCGGTGACAACATCCATGTACAGAGGCTCACCCATGGAGCCGGGCTCCTTGGTGCGGTCCAGAACAGCGACCTTCTTGCAGGTAGCGGGCAGAGCAGCCACGAATTTGTCGGTGGCAAAGGGACGATACAGGCGAACCTTGATCAGGCCGACCTTTTCGCCGTTGGCGTTCATGTAGTCGATGACTTCTTCGGCCACGTCGCAGATGGAACCCATAGCAACGATGACGCGGTCAGCATCGGGAGCGCCGTAGTAGTTGAACAGCTGATAGTCGGTGCCCAACTTTTCGTTGATCTTGCCCATGTACTTCTCGACCACTGCGGGCAGAGCTTCGTAGTACTTGTTGCAGGCTTCACGGTGCTGGAAGAAGATGTCGCCGTTTTCATGGGAGCCACGGGTTGCGGGACGCTCGGGGTTCAGAGCGTGCTTGCGGAACTCGTTGACGGCGTCCATGTTGCACATTTCCTTCAGATCCTCGTAGTCCCAGGCGGCGACCTTCTGGATCTCGTGGGAGGTACGGAAACCGTCGAAGAAGTTCAGGAAGGGAACCTTGCCTTCAATAGCTGCCAGGTGGGCAACGGGGGCCAGATCCATAACTTCCTGCACGTTGCCTTCGGCCAGCATAGCGAAACCGGTCTGGCGGCAGGCCATAACGTCAGAATGATCGCCGAAGATGTTCAGGGCATGGGTGGAAACGGTACGGGCAGAAACGTGGAATACGCAGGGCAGCAGCTCGCCGGCGATCTTATACATGTTGGGGATCATCAGCAGCAGACCCTGGGAAGCGGTGTAGGTGGTAGTCATAGCGCCTGCACCCAGAGAGCCGTGGACAGTGCCGGAAGCGCCGGCTTCGGACTGCATTTCGCAGACCTTGACGGTGGTGCCGAAGATGTTCTTACGACCCTGAGCGGACCACTGATCGACATAGTCGGCCATGGGGCTGGAGGGAGTGATAGGAAAGATGCCAGCGACTTCGGTAAACGCATAGGACACATGAGCCGCAGCGTTGTTACCGTCCATAGTAATAAATTTTCTGGACAAGATATTGACCTCCTAATATTTTCTTTGTGCCATTCCGGCACAACAGATTTTTACACCTTATTGTATCATATTCTTTTCGGTCTGTAAACGAAGGAATTCAAAATAATTCTTGGTTTTTCGACGTTTTTATTGTAAGATATGGAAAGAAAATGTGGGGAGGTGTGCCATGTTCAGTCGGATCGACAGTCTTGGGCTGCAGGGAATCGATGGCTATGAGGTCACAGTGGAGTGTTATATCACCAACGGCTTGCCCGGATTTGATGTTGTAGGTCTGCCGGATACGGCTGTAAAGGAATCCCGGGAACGTGTACGCGCAGCGATCAAGAACTGCGGGTTCAAATTTCCGGTCAGCCGCATCACTTTGAATCTGGCGCCTGCCGGAACAAAAAAGACAGGCACGTTGTATGATCTGCCGGTGCTGCTTGGAATTTTGACAGCCAGTGGTGCTGTAAAAATTCCGAAAAACCGGTATGCATTTGTGGGTGAGCTAAGTCTGGAGGGAAAGCTTCGTCCGGTGCAGGGCATGCTTCCCATGGCACTGGCTGCGAAAAAATGTGGATTTGAAGCCATTTTTGTTCCGAAAGAAAATGCTGCTGAGGCATCTCTTGCGGAGGGTCTTGCAGTATACGGCGTGGAGGATGTCCGTTCTCTGCTCTGTCATTTTACAGGAGAAAAACCGTTGGAGCCGCAGCCGGTCTGGGTACCGGATGAAAGCGGACAGATGATTCCGGACTATGCCGATGTAAAAGGACAATATCAGGCAAAACGCGCGCTGGAAATTGCGGCGGCAGGTGGGCATAATATCCTGTTGGTAGGACCGCCGGGATCCGGTAAGAGTATGCTTGCAAAACGGCTTCCGTCCATTCTTCCGAAGCTCTCCAGAGAGGAAGCATTGGAAGTCACGAAGATCCATTCCGTCATGGGTCTGCTGTCATCGTCCCGGCCCCTTATCACCGACAGTCCATTCTGTGATCCCCACCATACCATTTCTCCCGCAGGTCTTGCCGGCGGCGGCAGCTCCCCAAAACCGGGTGCCGTCTCTCTGGCCCATCATGGCGTGTTGTTTCTGGATGAGCTTCCGGAATTCCGTCAGGATGCGCTGGAAGTCCTTCGGCAGCCCCTTGAGGATGGCAAGGTGACCATATCCCGCGTGGCAGGCAGCTTTTCCTATCCCAGCCAGTTTATGCTGGTCTGTGCCATGAATCCCTGCAAGTGCGGCTGGTACGGCGATCCCTCCGGCCGGTGCCGCTGTTCCGAACACGCGGTTCGCCAGTACCAGAGCAGGATCAGCGGGCCGCTTCTGGACCGTGTTGATCTGATCGTGGAGGTTCCCGCCCTTGCCTTTTCGGAAGTCTGTTCCCGTATGCCAGCCGAACCCTCAGAACTGATTCGTCAGCGGGTCACTGCCGCAAGAGAACTCCAGCGCAGCCGGTTTGATGGTTCCGATACGTCCGTGAATGCCACCATGACCCAGAGTCAGATGCGGGAGCACTGTGCATTATCGCCCGAGGGTTCTGAAATGATGCGGGCTGCTTTTCAAGCTTTAAAACTCACAGCCAGAAGCTATGACCGTGTGCTTCGTGTAGCCAGAACCATTGCGGATCTGGCAGAATCGGCAGACATTCTTCCGGTTCATATTGCGGAAGCTGTTCAATATCGTACGTTCCAGTTGGATCAAAATGGATAAAAGGAGAACAATATGAAAGAGATGTTTTTGCTGAAGCTCGGTGAAATTGTTCTGAAAGGTCAGAACCGCCGTGCGTTTGAAGCCTGCCTGAAGGGCAATATCCGGAAGAAGGTCAAGCATTTCGGACAGTTTCAGGTCTATCTGAAGCAGTCCACCATCTATGTGGAGCCGGACAATGACGATTGCGATCTGGATGGTGCATGGGAAGCCTGCGGCACGGTGTTTGGTATTGCATCTATGTGCCGCTGCCGTGCCTGTGAAAAGGATTTGGATGCCATTTTCCACGCTGTTGTGGAATATTTGGGTGATGATCTGGCGCTCAAGCGGAGCTTTAAGGTGGAAAGCAAGCGGGCTGATAAGCAGTTCCCTCTGAATTCCATTCAGATCTCTCAGGAGATCGGCGGCAGACTGGCGGAGGAATTCCCCCATGTGCTGGTGGATGTTCACAACCCCGATTATGTTGTGCATGTTGAGGTGCGCGACTTTGCAGCCTATGTCCATGGCCCCGCTGTTCCCGGTGCGGGCGGTCTGCCCACCGGCATGGGTGGACGTGCAGCAGTCCTGCTCTCCGGCGGTATTGATTCTCCTGTAGCAGGTTATATGATCGCCAAGCGCGGCGTGGAGCTGGAGTGCGTCCACTTCTTCTCCTATCCCTATACCTCCGAGCGGGCGAAGGAAAAGGTTCTGGAGCTGGCCAGACTGATGACCAAATATTGCGGGCGCATGACCGTGGATGTTGTCGGCTTTACCCAGATTCAGGAAGCAATCCGGGATCATTGTCCGGAAGAGTATTTCACCCTGATCATGCGCCGCTTTATGATGCGGATCTCTCAGAGAATCGCAAAAGAACACGGCTGCCGCGCTCTTGTCACCGGTGAAAATCTGGGTCAGGTCGCCTCTCAGACCATGGAAGCCATGAATGTGACCGGCGCCGTGGTGGATATGCCTGTGTTCATGCCGCTGATCGGTATGGATAAGGAAGAGATCGTCACTATTGCCCGTAAAATCGGCACGATGGAGACCTCAATTCTGCCCTATGAGGACTGCTGCACCGTCTTTACGCCCAGACATCCCAAGACCAAGCCGGTTCTCAGCGAAGTGGAACGGGTGGAGGCCAGACTGGATGTGGAAGCGCTGATCGAACAGGCACTGGAAAATACCGAAAAAATCACGGTGAAGTTCTATGATGACTGATCTTGCTGCTGCTGTTGTAGAACGTCTGAAAGCGACAGGCAAAACCGTCGTCACTGCAGAAAGCTGTACAGGCGGCGGAATTGGACAGGCACTGACTTCTGTTTCCGGCAGTTCTTCCGTCTATCTGGGTGGTGTGATCTCCTATACCAATCCGGTCAAGCAAAATGTATTGGGGGTTTCCGGTGCCATTCTGGAGGAAAAAGGCGCTGTATCTGCAGAAACAGCCAAGGCTATGGCTGTTGGTGTTCGTAATTTGCTGTCTGCCAATTTTGGCATCAGTGTTACCGGACTTGCAGGACCCGATGGTGACGGAAGTGGAAAGCCGGTTGGTCTGGTCTATATTGGTTTGGCAAACGAAACGGATGTCTGTGCGGTGGAGTATCACTTTTCGGGTCATCGTGAGAGCATCCGCGCGCAGGCTGTATCTGCTGCGCTGGAACTGCTTTTATCAGAATTGGAATAAAAAATGGCTGCAGAACATTCTGCAGCCATTTTTTATTCCTCTGTGTCTTCTTCAGTTTCTTCGGGAACCTCATAATTTGGATTGTAGTTGACAATGATGGAGCTTTCTTCAAAGGGTTTCACCGCTTCGGTAACATCCGGAATGGGGTTATCCCAGACATCCAGCTGGATCAGATTGTAGTTTTCGGCAAGGGGCTGAATGTCTTTGACCTGATTATAGTCCAGCTCCACATAATTGAGCGTCTGGATCCCGGACAGGCCGGAGATGTCTTCAATATCGTTATAATTGGCAATGAAGCTGACCAAAGCAACGGCACTGTTTTGAATGTTGGGAATATCTTTAATTGCGTTGTAGTTTGCCTCAAATACTTCCAGCCTGGGCATGGACTTCAGAACCGAAATATCGGAAATCAGGTTATTGGAAAGCAACAGGGTCTCCATGGATTTGCAACCCCGAAGAGGGGTGAGGTCAGAAATCTGGTTATTTGTTGCCAGCAGGCTTTGCAGTCTGCTCTTATCGGAAAGTGCCCCAATAGACTGCAGTCCGCAATCCCGGATATCTACATATTGCAGCTGATTGCAGATGGAAAGGCCTGCAATGGACTCAAGAGGATTATTGGTGAGGTAAATGTATTTCATCTCCGGCATCAGTGCCACGACACTGATATCAGCAATAAAGTTGCCGGAAAGATCCAGTTCTTCCAGTTTTGTCAAGGTTGAAAGGGCCGAAATATCTGTGAGTGCACAACTTCCAAGCCGCAGGGTGGTAAGATTTTTAAGGGAACTAATTGCTTCCATTGCCTGTGTGGAAATGGTACATCCGGAAAGATCCAGTGTCTGCAGGGTGGGAACCTGATGGAATACAGACATTTCCAGACCGGAAACATTGTGGATTGTCAGAGAAGTCAGTCCGGTGAAACGGGCCAGATCGCTGAGATCAGAAACGGTATCCGGCAGTTCCAGTGTCTGAATATCCCACAGATCATCGGACATAATGGTATCGGCTGCAGTATAACCGAGGATCTCACGGACAGCGGAATCGATTGCGGGATCAGCGAGCTCCAACGGTTCCACCACACCGCCGACCGTATATCCGAAAACAGCCGCCGGACTGACAAGACCCTGTTCGTTGACGGCAAGCGAAATCAAGGTGGTCTCACCGGCTTCCATGGTCAGGGGCTCGGTGTAAAGGTCCGAATCGTTGGAGGGATATTTTCCGTCCGTTGTTATGTAAACGTAGGGGGCGTCAGATTGGGCTGTAACCTCAATATATTCCGTATAATAGCCGCTTTCGGGCGTCAGTACAGGAGCAGCCGGTCTGGCAGTGTTCATGTATTCGATAACATGAGCATCTGTAATACGGTCCAGCATCTGCACGGCATCCAGCAGTTTATTCTGCTGCACATAGATGCGGCAAAGAGCCTCATACAATCCGGCTTTGCCGGGATTGGAAGAGATGGCACTGACCAAAGTGTACTCTGCCTTGGTGTAGTTGCCTGTTGCAATATAAGTATCCGCAAGGTCAAGGGCCAGATCAGTCCATTCCGGCATCAGATTCCATGCCCACTTGTTATAAAGAATTGCCCGCTCATAGCGCTTGGCAGAAACCATGGACGATGACTGGTCCATCAAAAACTCCACAGTCAGCGGACGGTTATAAAACAAAAAATACCAGCAGGCACTGACCAGCAGTGCAATGATCAGAACCAGCGGGATCAATACTTTCAGAACTTTTTTCATGTGGTATCTCCATTCGGGTCAGATACGGCTATTATAATCCAATCGCTGAAATGTGTCAACTGATGGCGCGGAAATCCTGACATCATGTGCGGTATCTACGAAGCGCAGGTTGTCAACAGATCGGATCCAATTTATAATGGATGCAGATAAACAGGAGGGAAGGTCTATGGACACTTACGTAACCGGTGCGATTATCAGAAAATTACGGGAACGCAAGAATATGACACAAGCGCAATTGGCTGCCCTGATCGATGTGAGCCCCAAAACTGTATCCAAATGGGAAACAGCGAAGGGCCTGCCTGATATTACCTTGCTGGATTCCCTTGCCTCTGCACTGGATGTTTCTGTGATGGAGCTTTTGTCCGGTAATCCAGTTCAAAACAGGAATATCTCCGGTAATCTGTTGCGAGCCAAATTCTATTGCTGTCCTGTATGCGGAAATGCACTTTATGCAATGGGAGAAGCGGTTATCAGCTGCTGCGGCATTTCGTTGCCGCCTTTGGAGGCTGATGAACCGGACGAATCCCATGCCGTTTCCATGGAAGAAGTAGAAGATGAGCAGTTTCTCGTTGTCAGCCATGAAATGACAAAGACGCATTTTATCTCGTTCCTTGCCTATGTGACCACGGATAAGCTGCAGTTTATCAAATTCTATCCGGAAGGCAATGCAGAGTGCCGGCTGAAAATCAGAGGCCGTGGTTATCTATATCTGTACTGTAACCGCCATGGCTTGATGAAACAGAAAATCTGATAGAAATGGGTTTTCTCCCGTGGGAGAGAACCCGTTTGGTATAATCACTGGCTTGCGAGAATACTCTGTCGCAGGGGGGATGGACATGCTGCGATCTGTACTGGTAGGACTTGCTGCTTTGCTGACAGCTATGTTCTTACCGTCATTGCTGCTGGAACCTGTAGAAGCCGGAGCAGACGATCATCGTCTGCTAATTGTGGAACAGCTGCAGGAAGAGCCAGAGGAGGAACAGATGCTGCAGCTGCTATCGGGAGATCAGATCCTAACCGTGCCTCTGGAAACCTATCTGGTGAGTGTCGTGGCTGCGGAAATGCCCATGTCCTTTCATGAGGAAGCCCTGAAGGCACAGTCTGTGGCAGCGCGAACATTTACTATGCGGCAGATGAAAAACAGCAAGCATGAACATGCAGACCTCTGCGATCAAAGCAGTTGCTGTCAGGCGTGGTTCAGCCCCCAACAGCTGGAAGAAAAACTTGGAAATAGTAAAGCGTTGTTGGGAACAAAAGCAGCAGATGCAGTTGCAGCCACAAAATCTCAGGTGCTGACCTACAACGGAGAACTGATAGACGCGGTTTATTTTTCGTGTTCCGGTGGTATGACGGAATCCGCAGCTGCGGTATGGGGAAGTGAAATTCCATATCTGAAACCGGTGGAAAGTCCTGGAGAGGAAGGGGCTGCACGCTATCTGGGTGAGGTTCTGGTGCCCTTTGAGGCGTTCAAAAAAAATCTGCCGCAGTCAAATTTTTCCAGTCAGCCATCATCGTGGTTTGGAGAGATCCGGAGAACCGAAGGCGGGGGAGTGGCAGAAATGGAGATCGGCGGCGTTGTATATTCCGGTACAGAATTGCGGTCATTGTTTCAGCTGAATTCCACCATGTTCGATTTGGCAGTCACAGAAGGAGGAATCCTGTTTGAAACAAAAGGCTTTGGCCACAGGGTTGGCATGAGCCAGTATGGTGCAAATGCCATGGCGCAGGCAGGTTTTACCTACGATCAGATCCTTTCGTACTACTATCCGGGAACGCGGTTGCAATAAAAAAGCAGCAGGCATTTGCCTGCCGCTAATATCCAATTTTTAGAACAGATTCAGAACAAAGGTCAAAATCAGAAACACAGCAGCGATTACCTTGGTGAGCAGAGCCAGCTTGGCGTCGCGGTTGGAGTTCTTGGTCTTACTCATGAAAGACTCAGAAGAACCGGTGATAGCGCCGATGCTGCCTTCCTTGCCGGACTGCATCATAACGATGGCAACCAAACCGATGGCACACAGCACCTGAATGACGGTGAGAATGATATGCAGAACTTCCATTATTCCTCCAAAACGTCAAAAGACGGCCGTTATTCCGGCGAACGGCAAGCCAAATTTAAAAAATTACATGCTGAATTCACATAGCGCACATTATTCTAGCACAAAATATGGGGTAATGCAAGGAAAAATTTAGAAATAATCGGTTATTTTGTAGCCCACTGGCCTGTGGCGAGACAATTCAGATAGGCGTTTATGAAGCCATCCAGATCACCGTCCATGACTGCGTTGATATTTGTCATTTCATAGGCGGTTCTGGTGTCCTTGGCCAAAGTGTAGGGCATAAAGACGTAGCTGCGGATCTGGCTGCCCCATTCGATCTTCTGCTGAACACCCTTGATATCGGAAATCTTATCGAGGTGCTCACGTTCCTTGATTTCCACAAGCTTGGATCGCAGCATACGCATACACTGTTCCTTGTTCTGGAACTGGTCGCGCTGGGTCTGGCAGGAGACAACAATACCGGAGGGCTTGTGAATCAGGCGAACGGCGGAGGAGGTTTTGTTGATATGCTGACCACCGGCGCCGGAGGAGCGGAAAACCTGCATTTCAACATCGTCGGGGCGGATCTCCACCTCTACATCGTCATCGATTTCGGGGATGACTTCTACAGCGGCAAAGGAGGTCTGGCGGCGGCCTGCGGCATCAAAGGGAGAGACACGCACCAGACGGTGTACGCCGTTTTCACTTTTCAGGAAACCGTAGGCATTGGTGCCTTCAATCATGATGCTGGCGGACTTCAGACCGGCTTCATCGCCGTCGATATAGTCAAGAATCTTGTAGGTAAATCCATGACGTTCTGCCCAACGGGTGTACATCCGGTACAGCATCTGGCACCAGTCCTGTGCTTCGGTACCGCCTGCGCCTGCCTGGAAGGAAACCAGGGCATTGTTGCCGTCGTAATCGCCGGTGAGCAGGGTTTCCAGACGGGTAGCCTCCATCTGCTCTTCCAGAGACGCATAGCCGGTTTTCAATTCATCCAGCATGGATTCATCGTTCTCTTCCACGGCCATTTCGATGATGGTCATAAGATCATCCCAGGACTCCTGCATCTTCCGATAGCGGCCGATCTTGGACTCCAGCTGACGGGAGCGCTTCATGACCTGCTGGGAAACAGCCTGATTATCCCAGAAGCCCGGGGACTCGATCTGTGCCTGCAAACGTTCCAGTTCCTCTTCACAGGCGCCCAGATTCAAAGAATCGGAAAGACCGTCCAGCTTGGGCTTCATGCCGGTTAATTTCACTTTATGCTCGTCAAATTCAATCATACTCATGTCAAATACCACACTTTATCATTTAATGCCCAACTATTATACAGAAGAAACAGTTATCTGTAAAGAAGAAATTATCGTACATCTTCAGGAAGCTGCCGCAAAAAGCGAAGTACCATGGGAACCGATACAACAAAAGTGATCACATCGGCAATGGGCTGGGCGACCTGTATACCGGTAAGATCCATCAGGATGGGCAAAACAAGAACAAGCGGAATGAAACAAAGTCCGCTGCGCAGTGCGGAGAGAACAGCGGATTTTGCGGCAAGTCCCGTGCTTTGGAACATCATATTTCCGCATGTACTGAAGGGCAGGAACAAGCAGCCGATGCAGTGGATCCGCAAGGCGGGTATTACGATTTCCACCACCGTTCTGTCCGGCTGGAACGCCACGGCGAGCGGCTCTGCGAGAATGAAGCAGAAGATAGATAGGATTCCGATCAGGACCATGCCTGCCATGGTGGTGAACCGGAACCCCTGCTTGACACGGCTGTATTTGCCTGCACCGTAATTGAAGGCTGCCACCGGCTGGAAACCCTGACCGATACCAATGCCAACCGAGAATACAAACATGGTGATGCGGTTGACGATACTCATGGCAGCTACAGCGGCATCACCATAGATACCAGCCTGATGATTCAGAATCAGACCGGAGAGGCTGCCCAATCCCTGACGCAGCAGCGCAGGGAAACCGGTGGATACAATGGGCTTCAGAACAGGCAGATGGTGGATAAAGACACGGAAGCGGATCCGGCTCTCTGTCCGTCCGGAAAGGAACATAGACAGCAGGACACCGAAGCTGATGATCTGAGAAATTCCTGTGGCAAGTCCGGCGCCGGCGGTTCCCATTTCAAAAACAATGATAAACAGGGGATCCAGTGCCATATTGATGATACCGCCCAACCCAAGTCCTACCATGGAATAGATGGACATACCTTCGTAACGCAGTATGTTGTTCAGCACACAGCTTGCGGTAAAGAAGGGACTGGCGATTAGAATAAATCTGGCATAATCCTTGGCGTAGGGGAGAATGGTATCGGTGCTGCCCAGCAGATACATCAGCGGTTCCAGAAAAATCAGACCAAGGATTCCGATGAACGCGCCTGTAAGTAATGCGCTCCAGACGCCAACAGAAGCAATGATTGTGGCGCTTTCCCTGTCTTTTTTGCCGAGACGTTGTGAGATATTGGCGCCGGAACCCTGACCGAATGTGAAACCGATTGCCTGAAAAATGGCCATCAAACTGAATACAACACCGATGGCGCCGGAAGCGCTTTTGCCCAAAGTACCGACAAAATACGTGTCGGCCATGTTGTAAACGCTTGTTACAAGCATACTGACAATAGACGGCAGTCCAAGCCGTATGATCAGCTTTGGAACGGGTGTAGTTGTCAGGCGGTTGAATTTTTCCTCGGAGGATTCCTGATATGCGGTACGGGTATGCTTGCGGATATTCACGGCGCACCTCCTGTTCTGTTACAATTCTATTTTACTCCGATTTTTTAAATTTGCAATGGGAAGGATTATGGTTTATAATCAGTTCAACATCAAAGAAAAGGAAGTTTCCTCATGAGCCCCTTTGTTTTTCAAACTCGTGTATCCTATGCGGATATTGATCAATCCCGCAAGCTGTCACTGACCGGTGCCATGCGCATGATGCAGGAAGCGGCCATCATTCATTCCGATCTTTCCGGTTATTCGGTAATGGATGTGGAACAGACCGGTGTTGTCTGGATGCTGATCCAGTGGCGTGTGAAGCTGTACCGCATGGTTTCCTGGAATACGCCTGTGGAGGTGGAAACGTGGCCCCAGACCATGGAACGTCTCACATCCAACCGCTGCTTCCGAATCAGATTACAGACTGGCGAGGTGATTGCTGCGGCAGAGAGTAGCTGGGTATTGGTCAGCGCGGAAACCGGAAAAGTAATGCGGATCCCGCAGAAAGTGGCGGAGGCATATGATCTCATTCCCGATGGCGTGTTTGATGATAAGTGCGAAAAACTGCCGCAGAAAACGGGGGAGGAGATCTGTTCTTTCCATGTTCCCAGGCGGGATCTGGATACCAATCATCATGTGAATAATCTTGTCTATCTGGATTATGCGCTGGCAACCCTTCCGGACAATCTGGATATTCATCATTTTTCTGAAGTGATCGTCCGCTACCATAAACAGCTGCTTCTTGGGGATGAAGTCCATTGCTATCTGCAGCAGTCCGAAGATGATTATCTGATTCAAATCTGCGGCGATGAGCCCCGCCATGTCCATTGCACAGTCAAGTTTCTTCGATAAACAAATAAGAACCTCACAGTTTCGGTGAGGTTCTTATTTGTTTATCATGCATTGGAATTCTTTCGCAGTAGGCCGTATTTGATATCCCACAGCTTCTGGGAAAGATCCACATAGTAAGCATGGGGATTCTCAAAACGCTTAACTTCATCCCAGAGGGAATCCACTTCTTTTCTGCAGTATTCCTGAATTTCCTGCAGAGAGGGGAGTTCATAAACCAGCTTACCGTCTTTGAAAATGGGGACCTGCAGCTCGCGGGCATAGAAGTTGTAGACATTCTTTCGCTTCCAGGTAGCCTCAGGGTCAAAAATTTCCAGATCATGGCTGTCGTCCACAGATTCATCATAAACGCACAGATAATCTGCAATGGCCTTGCCCGTATCTCTGCCGTAGAAGCGGTACAGCTTCTTGAAGTGGGGATTGGTGATCTTACCGGCGTTTTCGCTGATTTTGATCTTCGGAATGACGTTGCCCTCCTGATCTTCCACAGCAGTCAGCTTGTAAACACCGCCAAATACAGGTTCAGATTTTGCGGTTATCAGCCGCTCGCCGACGCCGAACAGATCGATCTGCGCACCCTGCGCGATCAGATCCTGAATGATGTACTCATCCAGAGAGTTGGATACAGAGATCTTGCAGCTTTCCCAACCGGCGTCATCCAGCATTTTTCTGGCTTTTTTGGAGAGATATGTCATATCGCCGGAGTCCAGACGAATACCGCATTTGGTCAAACCTTTGGGACGCAGCACTTCATTGAAGGCTCTGATGGCATCGGGGATGCCTTTTTTCAGGGTGTTGTACGTATCCACCAGCAGGGTGGGGTTATCAGGATAGATCTCGCAGTAGGTTTTGAAAGCTTCATACTCTGTATCAAACATCTGTACCCATGCGTGAGCCATGGTACCTCCGGCTGGAACGCCAAACAGCTGATCGGAAATGGTGCAGGCTGTGCCGGCACAACCGCCGATATAGGCGGCTCTGGCGCCCTGTATGGCACCGTCCACGCCCTGCGCACGGCGGGAACCAAATTCCAGTACGGTTCTGCCCTGCGCGGCACGGACAACACGGCTGGCCTTGGTGGCGATCAGGCTCTGATGGTTGATGGCCAGCAGCAGGTAGGTTTCAATCAGCTGTGCCTGAATGGCAGGCGCACGAACCGTCAGAATGGGCTCTTTGGGGAATACGGGCGTACCTTCCGGTACGGCAAAAATGTCGCCGGTAAACCGGAAATTTGCCAGATATTCCAGAAAATCCTCGTCGAACAAATTTCTCTTGCGGAGATACTCAATATCCTCCGGCTCAAAGTGCAGATTCTGGATGTATTCCACCACCTGCTCCAGACCTGCGGCAATGGCAAAGCCGCCGCCATCGGGAACAGAGCGATAAAACACATCGAAATAAGTAATGCGATCCTTATAGCCGTACTTGAAATAGCCATTGCTCATGGTCAGCTCGTAAAAGTCACAGAGCATGGTAAGATTCCAGGGCTGTTTGACATTCATGGTAAGCACCTCTTGTGTTTTTTTCAGAAATCTTAGAGATATTATAGCACATATTTCTGAAAAGACAACTGTCTTGTCAGTAGATTGAGTGGAATACCTTGTTCTGATAGTGTTTCCGGGGCTTTTCTATGCAGATCCTGTATTTCTCAAGGCGTGTAATCTGCATGTTTAAGCTGGTTGAGGCATATCACCCCATGAAAAACAGTCTTTATAGAGCTTGTTCTTCTGCTCCTAGCTTTCCGGCAGACAGTTGTCCGTACTTGCTCAGACCCACGAGTAGTGGTTCAGGATTGCAGAATCATTTATGAAGCTTCGGAGAGACGGATATCTTAAGCAGGTAGCTGAAATCTCTCTGCTGGAATTCCAGAACCGGATGAAAAGATCTGATCGATATGTATTGCGGCAATTCTGCCGCAATGTGCTGTCAGTCTTTACGGATGTTGTCCATCATTTTGACGGCGCTGTGCTTCAGACTCTGTGCCGTATCATCCGCAATCCGGTAGGCTTCGGAACGCCGGGGAATCATCAAAATGGCTGCGGCGCCCGCCACCATACCAAGGCCGACAGAGGTAATCCACGTTTTCACCTGCATAGTTTCTCCCTCCCCATGATAGTTTGTCCCATGGCGTAAATGCTACACCCGTGAAATTTTTCATGGAAAACGACCGCCTTTTGTGGTATAAGTAAAAGGGGTGATTTGATGACAACGTTATATTTAATTCGCCATGCGGAAGCGGAAGGAAACCTGTACCGTCGGTTTCACGGGCAATGCAACTCCAACATCACACCCAATGGCATGAAGCAGATTGCGGCTCTGGCGAAACGCTTTTCCGGTATTTTGGTGGATCATTGCTACAGCAGCGACCTGATCCGCACCATGACAACAGCGCAGGCAATTTCTGAGGCCTGCCGTCTGACGGTTCAGCCGGAACCTGCGTTTCGGGAGATTAGTTTTGGTATCTGGGAGGATCTGCCATATGGCTATTTGAATCATTTCTATCCAGAGGGAATGGATTGTTACTACAGTGACCCTGCCAATTGGCGGATCTCCTGCGGCGAGACTTTTGCACAGTATACCGATCGTTTTATCGGTCGAATGACGGAGCTTGCACAGGAAAATGAGAACCGAACCATGGCGATTGTTACCCATGCAGGTATTCTGCGAGGTGTTCTTATGCGGCTGTTCCCGGATTTTCAGCTCAAACCTATCGACAATACCAGCGTGACGAAGCTGATCTGGGATAACGGCAGATTTTTGATGGAGTATCAAGGTGACGGCAGCCATTTGCTTTCCGGGTTATCTACCATAAAACGAAATCAGACCGCAAAAGAAGGTCCTGGAGATCTGATTCATCTGCTGTGGTTCCGTCCCGGCTGGACGGAGTTGAAAGGAATGGATGCACCGGCAGGAGACACCGTCTATACGGTTATGGCGGGCGATGTTCCGGTAGGTCGGCTGGTACTGGATCAGTTGGATGAGAAAACAGGCATCCTGACGTATATGGACTTACTGCCGCAATGGCGCGGGCGGGGCAGAACAGTGCAGCTTCTGGGTCAGGCCGTCTATGAATTCCGGAAGAAAGGCATTCATAAACTGATTTTGAAGAAACCGGAGAACGGAATGCTGGATGATCTGTGCCGCAAAATGGAATTCTATGAAAGAGCGGATGGCTGGTGGGAACTGGATCTTCGCTTCCGGATCCGTCCTTTTTCCTTATGTACCGCAGGCGAGCCTGCGGTTGGTTAGCGGCCGCCGGTCATGCCGGTGCCTGCGCTGGAGCTGCCGGAGCTGCCGCTGCCGGAGTTACCGGAATTGCTGCTGCCAGAGTTACCGGAGTTGCCGCCGCCATAGCTGCCGCTGCCGGCAGAGCCGTTGTTCCAGCTGCCGCCATAGTAGCCGGAGTTTTCGCCGCCGTTGACATAGCCGTTGGGTGTGGTGGACACATTGCCGTAGGCTCTGCCGTCGCCCATGCCAAGGGTACCGCTGCAAGCGGTAAACAGTGCGGTGAGCATCAGTACGGCCATCAGGATTGCAATCGTGCGTTTCATGTTTTATTCCTCCTGCATATTTGAAAGATCATCTGATCTGCTGCAAGCCTATTATGTGTTGGCAATCGGGCATTATGCTGGAAAATAATTTATTCTGTACCAAAATCATCTTGTTGATTGATTTCTTCCGAATGATGTTGTATAATTATATAAAGTTAATATATACAACGATATCAAAGGGGTATTGATATGAAAAAGCTGACTGTAAAGAAGGGCGTAGAATGTATGGCCTGTCTGGAATGTGTCCGGGCGTGCTCCAATGCTTTTTACAAAGAATTTGATCCCGATAAGTCCTGCATCCAGATCGTGGACTTCAAGGGCAAGGCAAAACCCATGGTTTGCGTACAGTGCGGCAAGTGCGCCACTGTTTGCGAGCATGGCGCTATCACCCAGAATGCAAAGGGCGTTTATATGATCAACAAGAAGCTTTGTGTCGGCTGCGGTAAGTGCAAGGACATCTGCCCGTTCCACGTGCTGGTCAAAGCAGAAGAATCTCCTGTTGCTTCCAAGTGCATTGCCTGCGGCATCTGCGTCAAGGCTTGCCCCATGGAAATTCTGGAAGTCATTGAAAAGTAAATTACATATTGGCGTTGAAGGTGCAGGAGTATTTGCTCCTGCACTTTTGTTTTGTATGGCGAATATCCCTTTTTGTCGAAAAAAGTCGAAAAATGTCAGATCATGTCGAAAATGTTCAAAATAATGTGAAAGAAGGAGACATAACTCTGATTTTGTATTATAAAAAGTGTTGAAAATGATGGATAAATGTGTTAAACTTGGTTTATCGCAGCGATACACAGACAGTGTCTGAAAATTATTGGATCGATGATCCGGGAGAGGATACTTATTTATGGACAAACGGAGGAGAGTATTGATTGCTGACAACAGCGAAGAATTTTGTCAGCGGTTGCGGGATGCGGTCAAACAGATGCCCGAATGGGAAGTAGCAGGTGTTGCCGTGGATGGTAATGATGCGGCAGACTTGCTGCAGAAAACCAGTCCGGATATTTTGCTGCTGGATCTTCTGCTTCCAAATCTGGACGGCATTTCTGTTTTGCGAAGAGCAGCGGAGATGAAGCCTGCACCTGTCTGCATGGTCATGACGGGATTTCTGACGGAATACGCGGCAAGCGCAGCGGCTGGGCTGGGCGTGCGGTATTTCATGGCAAAACCCTGTAGACCCGAGACGGTGGTCGAACGCCTTGCAGAGATTCTGCAGGCAGACGAGCAGGGGAAACATCATGTTGTAAAACGGGCAGAGGTCAATATCGAAGCTATGGTTACTTCGGTCATCCATGAGA
Source organism: Candidatus Avilachnospira sp. (assembly GCA_045530865.1). GTDB lineage: Bacteria > Bacillota > Clostridia > Oscillospirales > Oscillospiraceae > Avoscillospira. The sequence goes on along the minus strand of JAZSCX010000091.1, from coordinate 9,196 downwards.
TCGGTGTCCCTGCTCACATCAAGGGCTATCAGTATCTGCGGGAAGCAATCAAAATTGCAGTCAATGATATGGAAGTTATCAATGCTATTACCAAGGTACTGTATCCGCAGGTGGCAAAGGCATTCTCCACCACACCCTCCCGCGTGGAGCGTGCCATCCGTCACGCCATCGAGGTGGCATGGGATCGCGGTGATCTGGAGACCCTGCAGCGGTTCTTTGGGTATACGGTTTCCAATACCAAAGGTAAGCCCACCAACAGTGAGTTTATTGCACTGATCGCAGACCGGCTGCAGCTGCAGCTTCGTGATCTGGAACAGGCAGTTCCGATGAAGATGTAATCATATACTCCCATATTATAGCGATCACGATAAGCTGACCTCCAGTCGGCATATCGTGATCGTTGTCTATTGATTTTTGGCGAGCATGGAATATAATAAGGATTAGATCAATTATAGACCAAAGGTTGTTGAACGGTATGAAGAAATGGTATTATATGCTCCTGGTTTGTGTTATGACTATCCTTTTTGTTTCTTGCGGACATTCTCATGTATGGGAAGATGCAACATGTGTCCGTCCGAAGATGTGCGTGGAATGTGAGGATACGGAAGGAGAGCCGCTGGGACATCAGTGGCAGGAAGCTTCCTGTGAAAAACCTCGGACTTGTTCGGTTTGCGGTGAAGAGGATGGTTCTGCACTGGGCCATATGTGGATAGCGGCGACCTGTCAGAGACCGCAGTATTGCAATGTATGCGGGATCAATGAGGGTGTCAGCCTTTCTCACAACTGGAAACCTGCGGATGCACAGACGCCGCAGATGTGTCTGGATTGCGGTGCAATGGTGCCATTTGAATTGCCTGAATCTGGAACGGTGTTTCTGGGCGATGATTTGTTCAGGGGCTCAGAGTTGACCATCCACACTGCCGATGATGAAGCCTGCTATGTAAAGCTGAAACAAGATGACGGCAGCGATGTGTTTTCCTTTTTTGTCAGAGCGGGAGAGCGTGCGACGGTTCCCGTGCCTTTTGGGAGCTATTACGTCTTTTTTGCCTACGGAACCGATTGGTATGGCCCCGAATTTGTGTTCGGCGATGATACGTCCTATGGAAAAGATGAAGAAATCTGCGATTTTGAAAAATATACATGGGAATATACCTTTGTGAAGTCTGCCAATGGTAACTTCACGGAGACACCGATCGATCCGGATGAATTCTAATGGAAAAAGCAACCCGGTGCAGTTTCGTTGAACTGCACCGGGTTTTTGTGCTTATTTCTTTGCAATGACTTCGCATTCCACCAGTGCGCCCTTGGGAAGTGCGGAGACTTCCACGCAGGAACGGGCAGGGGGATTGCCGGGGAAATATTCGGCATAAATGCCGTTAAAGGTGGCAAACTGGCTCAGATCGGTCATAAAAACAGTGGTTTTGATCACATGTTCAAAGTCAAGACCGGCGGCGTTCAGCACTGCTTTGATGTTGGAGAACATCTGTCGTGCCTGTTCTTCGATGCCGCCATCGACCATGACCCCGGTTTCGGGAACCAGAGGGATCTGGCCGGAGCAGAATACGAAATCACCGCAGTCAATGGCCTGCGAGTAGGGGCCTACGGCAGCGGGGGCATTGGTTGTCTGAATAACAGTCTTCATAAAAAGTATCCTTTCTTATTGGCGGTTGAATTTCCAATCCAAATATTCATCATAGGTGCACATCCGGTCAATGATGCTGCCGTCAGGCTGGAATTCAATGATCCGGTTGGCGACGGACTGGAGCATTTCGTGGTCGTGGGTGGCCAGCAGAATATTGCCAGGGAAAGCGATCAGTCCCTTGTTGACAGCCTGAATGGACTCCATGTCCAGATGGTTGGTGGGCTGGTCCATGAGCACTACATTCGCGCCGGAGAGCATCATACGGGAGAGCATACACCGCACCTTCTCACCGCCGGACAGGACATGCACGGGCTTGAATACATCCTCGCCGGAGAACAGCATTCTGCCCAGGAAGCCGCGGAGATAGACATCGTCTTTCTTTACGGAGAATTCCCGGATCCAGTCTACCAGAGATTCCTCGTGCCCCTCGAAGTATCCGGTGTTGTCTTTGGGCAGATAGGTCTGGCTGGTGGTCTGGCCCCACTTGACGGTGCCTTCGTCGGGCTCCATCTCGCCCATGAGGATCTTGAACATAACGGTCTGTGCCAGTTCATTTTCGCCGACAAAGCCGATTTTATCGCCCTTTTTCAGGTTAAAGGTCACACGATCCAACAGCTTCGCGCCGTCGATGGTCTTGGAAACATCGGTCACGAACAGAATGTCCTTGCCGACTTCCCGTTCCGGGCTGAAGCCCACAAAGGGATACCGGCGGGAGGAAGCGGGCATTTCTTCGATGGTCAGCTTGTCCAGCAGCTTCCTTCTGGAGGTTGCCTGCTTACTCTTGGCCTTGTTGGCGGCAAAACGGGCGATGAAGGTCTGCAGCTCTTCTATCTTTTCGGCATTGCGCTTGTTTTTGTTTTTGATCAGGCTCTGAATGAGCTGAGAGGACTCGTACCAGAAGTCATAGTTACCCACGTACATCTTAATTTTGCCGTAGTCAATATCCACGATATGGGTGCAGACGGTGTTCAGGAAGTGTCGGTCGTGGCTGACCACAATGACAGTACCTTCATAATCCAGCAGGAAATCCTCCAGCCAGTTGATGGCCTCAATATCCAGGTTGTTGGTGGGCTCGTCCAGCATGACGATATCAGGCTTGCCAAACAAAGCGCGGGCCAGCAGAACTTTCACCTTCAGGCGGGGATCGGTGTCGCCCATCAGATCGTAATGCAGCTCCACGGGAATGCCAAGACCCTGCAAAATGCGGCTGGAGTCCGATTCTGCTTCCCATCCATCCATTTCCGCAAACTCGGCTTCCAGCTCGGCGGCACGGAGTCCGTCCTCTTCGGAGAAATCTTCCTTTTCGTAGATGGCGTCCTTTTCCTTCATGATGGCATACAGACGCTCATTGCCCTGAATGACCGTGTCCATAATGGAAAGATGATCGTACTGGAACTGATCCTGCTTCAGGACGGACATCCGCACATCCGGCTGAATGGATACATGGCCGGTGGTGCTCTCCAGATCGCCGGACAGAACCCTCAGAAAAGTGGATTTGCCGGCGCCGTTTGCACCGATGATACCGTAGCAGTTACCGGCGACAAACTGCAGGTCTACCTGCTTAAACAGGACGCTTCCGCCAAATTGGACGGACAGATTACTGACTGTGATCATATTCGTTTACCTCGCATGGTTTATTCTTCCTTAGTATACCATAAGGGGAAATGAATGACAAACGGAATTGTGAATTTTCGGTGAACCCTCTTGAAAAAACATAAAATGTGATTATAATAACATTAGCACTCAAAACAAAAGAGTGCTAAATATCACAGCGATCAAAGGATGTGTCTTTATGGAGAAAAAAGAATTCCAGGCCGAAAGCAAGCGGCTTCTGGATTTGATGATCAATTCTATCTATACCAATCAGGAGATCTTCCTGCGTGAGATTATTTCCAATGCATCGGATGCCATTGATAAGCTGGCTTATCAGGCACTGACGGATCAGAATGTAGGCCTGGACCGTGACGAGTTTTCCATTACCTTGAAGGCAGAAGAGAAGTACCGTCTGCTGACTGTATCCGATAACGGCATTGGCATGAGCAAAGAGGAGCTGGTGGAAAACCTTGGCACCATCGCTAAGAGCGGTTCGCTGGCATTCAAGCGGGAGCTGGACGAAAATGCGGATGTGGATATCATCGGCCAGTTTGGTGTTGGTTTCTATTCTGCGTTCATGGTTGCAGACAATATTACGGTCGTGACCAGAAAGTATGGCTCCGATGAGGCTTGGATGTGGCAGTCCTCCGGAGCAGATGGCTACACCCTGACGCCCTGTGAAAAGGAAACGGTTGGTACGGATATCATCCTGAAGTTGAAGGATGATACGGAGGATGAACAGTATTCCAAGTACCTCAAGAGCTGGGAACTGCGTAATCTGGTGAAAAAGTATTCTGACTATATCCGCTATCCTATTAAAATGGATGTGGAAAATCAGAAGCTGAAGGAAATACCGGAGCCTGCGGAAGGGGAGGACGCCCCCAAGCCGGAGTATGAAACCGTTGTGGAGACGGAAACCTTCAACTCCATGATTCCTCTGTGGCAGCGCAGCAAAAAGGACATTACGGAAGAGGAATACAACGGCTTCTATAAGGACAAGTTCTTTGATTTTGAGGATCCTTTGACCACCGTGCATTTCAGCGTGGAAGGTGCTGTGACTTATAAGGCCATGCTGTTTATCCCTGCCCGGACGCCCTATAACTACTATACAAAGGAGTATAAGAAGGGGCTTCAGCTCTACTCCTCCGGCGTTCTGATCATGGAAAACTGCGAAGATCTGCTGCCGGAGCACTTCCGCTTTGTCAAGGGTATTGTGGACAGTCAGGATCTGAGTCTGAATATTTCCCGCGAGATGCTGCAGCATGATCGTCAGCTGAAGGTCATTGCTGCCAATCTGGAGAAGAAGATCAAGGCCGAACTGGTGAAGCTCCTGAAAAACGATCGGGAGAAGTATGAGAAGTTCTTTGCGGCTTTTGGTCGTCAGCTGAAGTTCGGCGTGGTCAATGAATACGGCGCTCACAAAGATCTGCTGCAGGAGCTGCTGTTGTTCTGGTCCAGCAAGGAGAACAAGCTGATCACCCTGCAGGAATACGAAGATGCCATGCCGGAGGATCAGAAGTATCTTTATTTTGCAACCGGTGAAAGCCGAAGCCGTCTGGCACAGCTGCCGCAGGCAGAACTTGTGCGGGAAAAGGGCTATGATATCCTGTTCTTCACGGAGGACGTGGATGAGTTTGTGCCGCAGACCCTGATGCGTTTCAAGGAAAAGGAATTCCGTAATGTGGGCGCTGATGATCTGGGTCTGCAGTCTGAAGAGGAAGCAAAGCAGTCTGAGCAGACGCAGGAAGATGCTAAGGCTGTCCTCGGTTTCCTGAAGGATACGCTGGGTGAGCAGGTCAAGGAAGTCCGGATCAGCAAGACTCTCCGCAGCCATCCTGTGTGTCTTGTGCCTGATGCCGGAATGACCTTCGAGATGGAAAAGTATATGAAGCGCGTCAATCCTGAATTTACCTATGAAACCGGCAGAATTCTGGAACTGAATGCGGAACATGCCATTTATTCCGTGTTGAAGGATGCGGTGGAACATGACCGGGAGAAGGCGGAAAAGTACGCAAAACTCCTGTTGGCGCAGGCGCTGCTTATTGCTGATCTGCCGCTAGAAAATCCCACAGAGTATACGGATCTTGTCTGCAGTTTGATGAAATAACGGAAAAACCAGCCCTGAACCAGGGCTGGTTTTGTTTATGTGGGAGCAAGTGTTCTGCACTTTTTTCGGAAGGTTAGGTTCAAAGCAATGGTATGTGCGATTGGGGTTATGATCCACGAGATCGGATAAGACAGATACAGAACATCCAGCGTCGAATATGCGGCAAAGATCGTGTAAATCCAGATAATCCGGAAAACACAGGCACCAAAAACGGAGATGATCATCGGTACCCATGTTTTTCCCAGTCCACGCAGGAAACCGGTCAGAACCTCCATCAATCCGCACAGGCCATAGGTCAGAGCCAGGTACTTCAGCCGGATCATGCCGGTAGCAATAATGGCATCCCGATTCGGATCGCTTCCGGATATATACAGAGATAAAAGTGCCTGACCGAAGATGTAGACCAGAGGACAGATCACAGCGGCGATCATTAATGTGATAACGGGACAAACAAGGAAAAGTTTTTTGATGCGATCGAATCGTTTTGCGCCGTAATTCTGACTGGTGAAACTGAGGGCGGCAAGATAGACGGAATTCAATGCAGTGTAAATGAATCCGTCCAGATTGCCGGCGGCAGAGTTTGCGGCCATGGTAACATATCCGAAAGTATTGACAGAACTCTGAATGATGACGTTTGAGAAAGAGAAAAAGAAGCTCTGCAGTCCGGCCGGAAAACCGATCAGGAAGATCTGTAGAATGATCTGACCGTGCAGCCGGATGGATTTAGGATGAAGCTGGTAGACACCTTCCGAATGAACCAGACAACGAACGACCAGAAATGCGGAAACATACTGGGAAACTGCAGTTGCAATGCCAACGCCGGCGACATCCAGATGAAAGATAATGACAAGAATCAAATTGAGGACAACATTGACAACTCCAGAGATCATCAGATAACGCAGGGGACGTTCTGTGTCGCCCACGGCTCGGAGGACAGCGGCGCCAAAATTATAGACCAGCGTGGCGGGAATTCCAAGGAAATATATTTTCAAATACAGGGCAGCAAGGGGCAGAACCTCCGGATCCGTCTGCATCAGAACCAGCATGGAGCGGGAAAAAGCAAAACCGAGAATAGCGACCACAATGCCCAAAAGGGCGCTGATCCCAATGGCACTATGTACGCATTTACTGAGATCTATATATTCATGGCTTCCGTAAAACCGGGCGACCAGAACATTGACGCCCACGGAAAGATTGATAAACACGTTGACGAATAGATTGATCAGAGAACCGTTTGAACCAACTGCTGCCAGTGCAAGGCTTCCGGCGAACTTGCCTACTACCATCACATCTGCCGCATTGAAAAGAAGCTGCAGAATACCGCTGGCCATCAGCGGAAGAACAAACATGATGACCTTGGGAAACAGAGGGCCGGTTGTCATATCAACAGCGCGGGATTTACTCAAGAAAACCGCCTTCCTTCGCATAATAAATGAAGAGCAGGAGCAGCATTATAAACTGCTCCTGCGTCATTTATACGATGGTTTCAAAGAAAAGTCAATCTTTAATTAATACTGCGTCACCGGCCTTGTAGATATCACCGGCACCGACAGTCAAAATCAGATCACCCGGCTGCGCCATGGCTTTAATCTGGGTGGTAACATCCTGAAGTGTGGGACAGTATATGGCGCCATCAATCTGATCTGCGATCATTTTCGAGGAAATACCGATATGATTTCTCTCGCGTGCAGCATAAATGTCGGTCAGAATTGTCACATCTGCGGCCTGCAGCTCTGTAACAAAATCCTGCAGGAGGGCGCTGGTTCTGGTATAGGTGTGGGGCTGGAAAGCACAGATCACACGGGAGTAGGGCATGGATTTGGCTGCAGTCAGAAGAGCATGCAGCTCTGTGGGATGATGAGCATAGTCGTCATAGATGTCAGCGCCATTGTAGGAGCCCTTGAACTCCATTCTTCTTCCTGCGCCGCTAAAATTCTGAAGTGCCTGAGCTGCAATATCACCGGGAATGCCGGCATAATAAGCGGATGCGCAGGCGGCAAGTGCGTTCATTGTATTATGCTTTCCATAAACAGGAAGGTGAATATGTGCATATTTCATTCCGGCGCAGATAACATCAAATTCTGTCCAGTCTGAACTATAATTTTCACCATAGACATTGTTGTTTCTGCCCATGCCGAAGGTCAGATAATTCATACCGGCCAGAGCGCCTGCCACATTGGGGTCATCGCCGTTGGCGATAATCATACCGGTTTCAGGGGTAAGCTGGGCAAATTTGCGGAAGGAAGCCTGAATATCCGCCAGATCCTTGAAGAAATCCAGATGATCAGCTTCGATATTGAGAATAATAGCAGTGGTAGGGAAGAAGTTCAGGAAGGAGTTGCAGTACTCACAGCTTTCCAGAATGATGGTGTCACCGGATCCAATTCTGTGGCTGGCTTTTATAATGGGCAGGGTCCCACCGATCATGACTGTAGGATCTTTTTGGGCTTCCATATAAATCTGTGTAATCATGGAAGTGGTAGTGGTTTTGCCGTGGGTACCGGACACGCAGATTGCGTTGGCATAGTTCTGCATAATTACGCCCCATGCCTCAGCACGCTCAAAAACGGGAATCCCTGCGGCACGGGCAGCGGCAATTTCCGGATTATCATTATGCGCAGCGGCGGTTCGGATCAGACAGTCTGCGTCTGCAATATTGTCAGCAGAATGACCGATGTAAACACGAATGCCTTTTGCAATCAGTTCATCGGTGGATACCGAGGCGTTCATATCAGAACCGGAAATAATCATGCCTTTTGAGCGGAGAACCAGACCCAGAGGTCGCATGGAAACACCGCCGATACCCACAAGATGGGCGTGACATCCGGGCTTCAGATAATCGGCAATGGTTTTGCCGGAAGTATAAAACATACAGGATCCTCCAAATAACCGGTGAAGCGTCTGTAAAACAGACGAGCATATCAAATTCATGATCAATTAGAAATTATATACCAAATACAAGCGTAAAACAAGTGTGAAATTCCACCCAGTGGATTTTTGTGCTGTGTTATATTAGTATGCCATGCGATCTTTAAAAATATTTTTATAAAATCAATAAAATAGTATTGATTATTATTATCGAGCATGTTATAATATGGACATAAGTAACAAGGGAGGATCATTATGCTTAGAAAAGTAACGGATAGCATTTATTATGTAGGTGCAAATGATCATGAAGTAGACCTGTTTGAAGGGCAGTATGTTGTGCCCAACGGAATGGCATATAATTCCTATGTTATTCTTGATGAGAAGATTGCAGTCATGGATACCATCGATCAGTCCAAGACCGACGAGTGGATGAAAAATATTGAACGTGCTCTGAATGGCCGTCAGCCGGATTATCTGGTTGTGCAGCATATGGAACCGGATCATGCAGCATCCATTGAAACCTTTGTAAACACATATCCTGAGGTTACAGTTGTCGCCAATGTCAAAACTTTTCCCATGATCTGGAACTTCTTCCCCAATCTGGAGATCAAAAATCTTCTGACGGTAGAGAATTTTGGCACCCTGGATCTTGGCAATCATAAGCTGACCTTTGCCTTTGCACCCATGGTTCACTGGCCTGAAGTCATGATGACCTATGACAGCCATGATAAGGTTCTCTTCTCCGCCGATGGCTTCGGCAAGTTCGGCGCGCTGGACGTTCATGAAGACTGGGCCGATGAAGCCCGCCGCTATTACATCGGTATTGTCGGCAAGTACGGCAAGCAGGTGCAGAACATTCTGAAGGTTGCCGCTACGCTGGATATCCAGACCATCTGCCCCCTCCACGGTCCTATTCTTTCCGAAAATCTGGGTTATTATATCAATCTCTATGACATCTGGTCCAGCTACACCCCCGAATCCGAAGG
>JAZSCX010000125.1:0-49185 GCA_045530865.1 Candidatus Avilachnospira sp. | reverse complement strand
ACTCCTGCAGATTTCTTTCTTACCAAACAAAAAGCCGCCCGAAGGCGGCTTCAGCGTGTCGAAAAAGTATTTTCGCCCCGCTGCACCAAGAATTTTGAACTTCAAAAGTTCAAAATTCTTCTTTTATTGAACGCGCAAGGGGTCTTAACCCCTTGCACACATTCCCCGCTGCTCAATCGCGGTGAACTTTTTCGTAGTTTTTTGACAGCCTCCAAAAAGCCGCCCGAAGGCGGCTTTTCTATTATTCCTGTTCCCAGTTGTGCCAGATGTTCTGGACATCGTCGTCATCTTCCATGATATCGATCATCTTTTCCATGTTCTTGATATCATCGGGGTTGTCCAGCTTCTGATAGTTCTGGGGAACCATCTCGATCTGGGCAGAGGCGAACTTGTAGCCCTTGGCTTCCAGCGCGCTGACCACATCGTTGAAATCATCGGGATCGGTGTAGATGGTGAAAACGGACTCATCAGGCTCGAAGTCGGCAGCACCGGCATCCAGAGCATCCATCATGACGGCATCTTCTTCATAATCCTCGTCTTCATTGTCGATGACCAGAACGCCCTTCTTATCAAAGCTCCATGCCACGCAGCCGGATGCGCCCAGACCCTTGCCGTACTTATCGAAATAGTGGCGCATATTGGAGGCGGTACGATTGCGGGAGTCAGTCATGGTCTCCACGATAACGGCAACACCGCTGGGGCCGTAGCCTTCGTAGGTGATGGATTCGTAGTTATCGCCGGAGCCGGCGCCGGAGGCCTTTTCCAGTGTGCGCTTGATGTTGTCGTTGGGCATATTGGCTGCCTTGGCCTTGACGATGACAGTGGCCAAACGGGAGTTGTTATTGGGATCGGCAGAGCCGCCCTCCTTGACCGCAACGATCATTTCCTTTGCGATCTTGGTGAAGATGGCAGAACGCTTGGCATCCTGTGCACCCTTGGTTTTCTGAATGTTATGCCATTTGGAATGTCCGGACATATATCTTTCTTCCCTTCTCGGTAAATAAATTCTCCTGATATTCTAGCATGACTGCCTAAGAAAATCAACTGTCAGCAGGAAAAAAGCCGTTTTCTGCCATTGGGTGGAAAAATATTGTTACAATCGTTGCGAAAAATACAATTATGATATATAATAAATGATCGATAAGATTCCGATTGAGAGGATGTATACCATGGCTGACGAAATCAAGACCAACGAATCGCAGAATTTTATTCATGCGTTTATTGCGGAAGATATTGCACCCGGCGGTCAGTATGAAGGCATGACCGTCCACACCCGTTTCCCGCCGGAGCCCAACGGCTATCTGCACATCGGCCACTGCAAGGCCCTGTGCATCGATTTCGGTACTGCCGAAAAATTCGGCGGCATCTGCAATCTCCGCATGGACGATACCAACCCCGCCAAGGAAGATACCGAATATGTAGATGCTATTCAGGAAGATATTCACTGGCTGGGCTTTGACTGGGGAGATCGGTTCTTCTACGGCTCTGACTATTTTGAAAAGACCTACGAACTGGCTGTGGGGCTGATCAAAAAGGGACTGGCCTATGTCTGCGAGCTGACCCCTGAGGAATTCAAGGAATACCGCGGTTCCATCGGTGTGCCCGCCAGAAGCCCCTGGCGCGACAGACCCGTTGAGGAAAATCTGGATCTGTTTGAGCGCATGAAAAACGGAGAATTCCCCGAAGGCTCCAAGACCCTGCGCGCCAAAATTGATCTGGCCTCCGGCAATTTCAATATGCGTGATCCGGTCATCTACCGCATCCGCTATATCGAGCACCACCGCCAGGGTACCAAGTGGTGCATCTTCCCCATGTACGATTTTGCCCACCCCATTCAGGATGCGCTGGAAGGCATTACTCATTCTCTGTGCTCTCTGGAGTATGAGGATCACCGGCCGCTGTACAACTGGGTGATCGAGCATACCGATGTGCCCAGCAAACCCCGCCAGATCGAATTTGCCAGACTGGGCATCGATCACACCGTCATGTCCAAGCGGAAGCTCCGTGCGCTGGTAGAGGGCGGCTATGTCTCCGGATGGGACGATCCCAGAATGCCCACCCTGTGCGGTCTGCGCCGCAGAGGCTACACGCCCCAGGCTGTCCGCAATTTCTGCGAGCGCATCGGTGTTGCCAAGTCCCCTTCCACGGTGGAGTACGCATTCCTGGAGCACTGCCTGCGGGAGGATCTGAATGAGACTGCCGCCCGCGTGATGGCTGTTCTGCATCCTGTGAAGCTGACCATCACCAACTACCCCGAGGGGCAGAGTGAATGCTTCGAGGTGGAAAATAACCCCAACCGGCCCGAGGACGGCACCCGCAGCGTTTCCTTCTCCAGAAATCTGTGGATCGAAGCCGACGATTTCCTGGCAGAGCCTATCCCCAAGTACAAGCGCCTGTTCCCCAACGGCCCCGAGTGCCGCCTGAAGGGCGCCTATCTGATCCGCTGCACCGGCTGCAACACCGACGAAAACGGCAATGTGACGGAGATCCTGGCAGAGTATGATCCCGAGAGCAAGGGCGGCAACCCTGCCGACGGCCGCAAGGTCAAGGGTGCAACCATCCACTGGGTGGATGCCGCCACCGCACTGGATGCGGAGGTTCGTCTGTACGACAACCTGTTCTCCGATGCAGCACCCGACGGCGCTGACAAGAATTTCCTCGATTGCCTGAACCCTGATTCTCTGGAGGTTCTGAACGGCTGCAAGCTGGAGGCTTCTCTCGGCAGCACCCAGCCCGCCGACCGCTTCCAGTTCATGCGTACCGGTTATTTCTGCGCCGACAGCAAGGACTCCAAGCCCGGTCATCTGGTATTCAACCGTGCCGTGTCCCTGAAGGACAGCTTCAAGCCCGGCAACTAATTGTATCACAGCTTCCCGGGATGCCGCAGGGTATCCCGGGTTTTTGACAGGAGGATCCTTATGAAAGAAACCGCAAAGAGATTTCTGCCCCTTATCCTGATATTGGTTATCATGGCTGCGTTTCTGATTCCAAAGCGGCTGCAGGAACGGGTTGCCGAACAATTCGGAGAACCGCTGTTCTCTCATGCCCTGCCAGAAGGCGCAAAGCTGATTCAGCAGGACGCCGCCAAGGATGATGAAGGTGGTACCACCGCTGCCCTGCTGCTGCAGACAGATTTGACAGAGGAAGCGCTGCTGGAGTTTTACAGCGACATGACCTATGCACCTGCAAAGGAAGGCCAGTCTGTCACTCTGAAGGTCAAGCCGCTGGACGAAAACAGCATCCAGGCTCTGAAACAGGCCAAACTCTACGAAGAAGGGGCACAATATCAGTTCGTCTATCTTTACAGCAAATGATCTGTAGGAAATTCAGAAAAATGCGTCCGATTTTACATACCTATTTCTGAATTTTCGTTTATAATGAAGGCATATGCTCCAAACTTTTTCATTCTCAGGAGGAATTTTTATGTCTCAGCTTCAGGTAGGTTTTGCCCGCGTCAATATCACACCCCCATGGGTTGCCCCATCGGCGGCTATTTTCTCAACCGCTACGTAGAAGGTGTTCTGGATGAGCCGGAAGCCAAGGCTACTTCCCCATGCAGGAAACCTATGACGAAGGCGGCTACGAAACCCGCCGCTCCATCTTTCCCGCCGGTGTTGCAGAACGCATCATCGACAACGGTCTGAAGCCGATCAATGAAATGCTGTAAATTACGTTTAGATCTCGGGGCTTTTCTTGGGATCTGTGTTCAAGTGGTTTCGTATAATTTGCCACTTAAAAAAACAGCATTGACACATGGACAAATATCCTCTGACGGTGTATAATACATACAGTTGGAAAGGATACATCGCCTTCCCTTCAATTCTTTTGGGGTGAAAAATATGAAACTGATTATCAAAAACGACTACGAGGCAATGTGTGCATGGGCTGCGCAGCATATTGCTGATGCCATCAACAACCACAAGGAAAGCCGTCCCTTTGTGCTGGGTCTGCCCACCGGCTCTTCCCCTCTGGGCGTGTATAAAAGACTGATCGAGATGAATAAGGCAGGCCGCGTAAGCTTTAAAAATGTTGTGACCTTCAACATGGACGAATATGTCGGTCTGCCCAGAGAGCACGATCAGAGCTACTGGTACTTCATGCACGATAACTTCTTCAACCACATCGACATTCCCGCAGAGAATATCAACATTCTCAACGGTATGGCCGAGGATCTGGAAGCCGAGTGCCAGCGCTACGAGGATAAAATCGCTTCCTACGGCGGCATCGACCTGTTCCTGGGCGGCAGCGGTGTGGACGGCCACATCGCCTTCAACGAGCCCTTTACTTCTCTGGTGTCCCGTACCGGCATCCGCGCGCTGACCGAGGATACCCTGATCGTCAACTCCCGCTTCTTCGGAAATGACCCCAACAAGGTTCCCAAGACTGCTCTGTCCGTCGGCGTCGGTACCGTCTGCGATTCCAAGCAGGTTCTGCTGCTGATCAGCGGTCACAACAAGGCCCGTGCCCTGCGTCACTGCGTGGAAGGCGGCGTGGATCATGCATGGACCATCAGCGCTCTGCAGCTGCATCCCGATGGCATCGTTGCCTGCGACGAAGCTGCCTGCGGCGAACTGAAGGTTGACACCTACAAATACTTCAAGGAAATTTACAAAAACGAGAAGTAAACAGCTTATTCTATCGTTTTCAAAATGCATCCCGATGCTTTATCGGGATGCATTTTCCATTGTTTCATGGCTCTATTTCACCGGAATATTATCAGAAATCACAATTTACCTTTTATAGGAAATGGGGTATAATGTCATATATAAGTGGTGTTTTCGGCTAAATCCACATAGAATTATTCAAACCAACTGTAAGGAGTATTTTTGATATGAAACTTTCACCTCTGCAGATCGCAAGATATCAGTACAGCCCCAAGCTCCCCGGCATCCTCAGAAACGGTGTTTCCGAGATCTGCGTGAAGAACGGCGGCGCAACCAAGAGCGTTGCGGATCAGGAAAAGATTCAGGCTCTGTTCCCCAACACCTACGGCAAGAATGAGATCACCTTCCAGAAGGGCCAGAACACCGCTGAGGATAAGAAGCAGGTTGTCGGCGTTATTCTCTCCGGTGGTCAGGCTCCCGGCGGCCACAACGTGATCTGCGGTCTGTACGATGCTCTGAAGGCTACCAACAAGGACAATGTCCTGTACGGCTTCAAGGGCGGCCCCAGCGGTCTGATCGAGGACGATTATCTGATTTTTGACGACGAGTATATCAATCAGTACCGCAACACCGGCGGCTTCGATACCATCGGCTCCGGCAGAACCAAACTGGAAACCGAAGAGCAGTTCGCCATTGTTGCTGACGTCTGCAAGAAGCACGGCATCACCGCCATCGTTATCATTGGCGGTGACGATTCCAACACCAATGCTGCTGTTCTGGCTGAGTATTTCGCCGCTCACAACTCCGGCGTTCAGGTCATTGGCTGCCCCAAGACCATCGACGGCGACCTGAAGAACGAGGATATCGAGTGCTCCTTCGGCTTTGACACCGCCACCAAGACCTATGCCGAGATCGTTGGCAACATTGAGCGTGACGCCAACTCCGCAAAGAAGTACTGGCACTTTGTCAAGGTCATGGGCCGCTCCGCTTCCCACGTTGCCCTGGAAACTGCCCTGCAGACCCAGCCCAACATCTGCCTGATCGGCGAAGAAGTCGCCGCCAAGAAGATGTCTCTGGCTCAGCTCACCGATTATATCGCGGACTCCGTTGCCGCCCGTGCAGCAAAGGGCTGGAACTTCGGCGTTGCCATCATTCCCGAAGGCATTGTGGAGTTCGTTCCCGAATTCTCCGTGCTGATCGCCGAGATCAACGAACTGCTGGCCGGTGCAAAGGCTGACGCCTTCAACGCTCTGAACAGCTGGCAGGAAAAGTACGCATTCATTGAAGCCGGTCTGACCGAGGCTTCCATGGCTGTTTTCGCACAGCTTCCCGAAGGCATTCAGCAGCAGCTGTTCCTGGAGCGTGACCCCCACGGCAACGTGCAGGTTTCCCTGATTGAGTCCGAGAAGCTCTTCTCCGAAATGGTCAAGAAGAACCTGGCTGCCCGCAAGGCTGCCGGCACCTACAAGGGCAAGTTCTCCCCCCTGCATCACTTCCTGGGCTACGAAGGCCGCTGCGCTTTCCCCTCCAACTTCGACGCTGACTACTGCTATGCTCTGGGCTATAATGCCTTCATGCTGATCTCCTACGGCTACAACGGCTATCTGTCCAAGGTTTCCAACCTGTCCAAGCCCGCAGAAGAGTGGGTTGCCGGCGGTATGCCCATCACCAAGATGATGAACATCGAGCGCCGCCACGGCGCCGACAAGCCCGTCATCCGCAAGGCTCTGGTGGAGCTGGACGGCAAGCCCTTCCAGTTCTTCGAAGCCAACCGCGAAGAATGGGCTGTCGAGACCAGCTATGTTTACCCCGGCGCTATCCAGTACTGGGGCCCCACCGAGGTCTGCGATCAGACCACCAAGACACTGGCGCTGGAAAAAGCCTGATCCAATTAATAAACAGAGGACCGACCTACACGTTCAGTCCTCTGTTTATTATTGCCGAAGTTGGATATGATACCATTCTATTCGATAAATAAAGCTTACTTGTCAAAATGTTAACTTATATGCACATCCCCGATATATGGTAATATATAAGTGCTTATGCGATTGCTGTATTGATTATAAGTTGATTTTTCACAACTATTTTGCCGCGTAATTCATTGTTGCGAAACTATCCCAGCCGTAGCCGTATTTTTCTTGAGCCCGGAATTGGTGATAGTTTCTGCAAATGCATATCCAGGCTTTTCCTTTGCTTCCTTATATGTATCCACCTCCCTGCATTATATTTGTATTTTACGACGAGCGGATAACGGTATAATGAAGTAAAAATATTATAAAATACTGACAAACAAAACTTTGCTACACAAGTCCTATTTTTGACTTTTTTTAATCAACCCATTGAAAAGAGATGGCTATTGTGCTATTATATACAAGAATATTTATGCCCATTTTGAACATTTTACTTTTTCTGGAATTAGATTCTATGAAACAAAATAAGGCTAGAAAACCCAATTGTCACAACAATGGAACAACGCAGAATTAGTATAAGCCCCGGCTTGATAGGAAGACGATTGGGAAAGCTTGCAGTTGTTGCAAAAAACGAAGCGCAAGAAGATCAATATGGAACTTGGTGTTGTCACGGTGAATGCGGAAATGAATTTCATATAGACAGCACACCTAGAGACAGTGTCGTTGCAACATTATAACTAACGAGGTAATCAATGGAGTATAATTTGAGGATTGTCTCACCCGAATTGATTATGGAGCCATTTCTGGAGCTTTTGGAGGAATCAACCGCAATTCCGCTTGTCATAACCGGAGGCAGCATGACACCGTTCCTTGTTCATCAGCGTGATACCGTTTATCTTTCAAAGGCAAATTGCCCATTGAAGCGCGGAGATATGGTGTTATATCAACGGGATAATGGACGATATATTCTACATAGAATTTTACGTGTTGATGGCGATTTTTATACAATGCTCGGCGATGCACAAATTCATCCAGAGCCTGGGATCAGAAAAGATCAGGTGCGTGCTGTAGTCACAGCGGTTCGCCGAAAAGAGAAATTGCTGCAAAAAGGCAGCTTTTGGTGGGAGTTCTTTGAGAAAATATGGATTCGCATAGTTCCGCTCCGCCCCGCAATTAGAAAAACCTATTCACATGTTAAACGTTTGGTTGGGAAAAGGGAGACTTATGAGAGCAAGTGATCAATTTATCCTGCGAACAATAGCAGATGAGCAATTGCTAATTCCTATTGGTGAAGCAGCGATTCACGTAAAAGGTTTGATTGTATTATCTGAAAGTGGTGCTTTGATTTTCAACAAGCTCAAAGATGGCTGCAAGAAAGAAGATTTGATTGCTGCGATAACTTCAGAATATGATGTTTCCGCAGAGGAAGCCGCCAAGGATGTAGATGCTTTTCTGATGCAGATGCAACAGATGAACATTCTTATTGAGGATTAAATATGGGGAAATACGAAAGGAAAAGAAAAAAGAGTCCATATAAGGTTACGATTATTGTCACCGTCCTTGTTGTTGTATTAGTTTTCTTTGTTTTATTTGCTCTGCCGCAGATTTTATTCCTCATAAACGGGGACGAAGAGGATAATCAGGATAGTTATTCTGCAGTTGAGGATGAAGAGAATAATCAAGAAAACCATTCTGCAGTTTCGGATCAGGCATTTGAAACCGATGAAAACAAGGATGCTTCCGCCAATATCGAACCAATTCAGTTTCCTGTAATGGCAGAGGACGGGAAGATAGAAATCACAAGTGTTTTCCAGTTCGATGGAATCAATCCTGATTGCGATAATAAGGATGGAGAAAACACTGCGGCAATTACGCTAAAAAACCTTTCGGATTCCTATTTGGATACTGCTACTGTCAATGTATTTTTAGCTGATGGAACAGAGCATAGCTTTGTAATCCATGATATTCCGCCTGAGAAATCAGTAATGGCATTTTCCATAGAGAATCTTCATCTGCCTGCTGATTATGTATGTGTGGATATCCATACTGTATGTAGCTTTGATGATACGAATAAAGATGACAGAATTGATATTTCAGTAAACGCAACATCGATTACTTTAACTAATATAACCGATGAGGACTTGATTAATGTTGTTGTCTATTGCCACGATGTTTTTGATGATAAATATTTCGGCGGCATAACATATAAGTATACTGTTGACAAAATTCCCGCAGGAGAAAGTACAACAATCAACGCATCTGATTCTTTGATCGGTGTAATTGATGTTGTTCAGATTGCGGCAAATAATTAAGAAATGAGAGGGAATCTATGAAAAAATATGTAAAACCCGAGCTGTTCCATGAGTATTTTGAACTGACGCAGCATATCGCTGACTGCGCTTGGGAACTGACCAATTCTACCATGGAGACCTGTTCTGCGCAAGCAGACCCCAAATTACTGCCCGGTTTTCCCAACCTTTTTATGTATAGTGCAAATGGTTGCATGATTACAGATTATCAGGATATCTGCTACCACGGTGGTACCCAGGGAGCAAATGTTTTCGCATCCTGACCCGAAATACTGTCTTGATCTTGAAATCGCGGGAATTTCCATTTCCTTACATTCCTTCCAGAAATGGGAGAGTGAGCCATCATTCATTCCATTTAAGAAGAATATGCAAAATCCCGATTACTCAGTTGTATTTCGCCAGGTGGAAAGACTTCCCGCATTGTCAGATGCAGTGATCCATGAAGATAACTGTTATCGGGTCCATCAAAATCAAGACGGCAGTTTTTATCGCAGTTTCTTTGACGCTCCCAGAGATTATACCCCCTATGCTGTGGCTCAATATGATCACAACGAAGGAATAATCCAAATTGATTACTTGCCAAAGGGTGCACACTGCGTATCGGAATTGCATAACAGCTTTTTTCACATTGGATTTGAAGAGATCCTGATTCACAAAAAACGGCTATGCCTTCATGCCGCTTGTGTAGACACACAGTTGGGCGGGCTCTTGTTTTCAGGCCCCTCCGGAATAGGAAAAAGCACACAGGCAGAGTTGTGGTGTAATTACCGTGGTGCGAAAGTGATCAACGGAGACCGCCCGATTCTTTCAAAAGAAAGTGCGGGATGGCTTGCCTGGGGATCACCCTATTCCGGTTCATCAAAGTGTCATGTAAATGCGAACTGCCCAGTTACCGCAATTGTGATGTTGGAGCAGTCCGAAAACTGCAAGATACAAAAGCTGAGACAGACGGAAGCATTCAAAGCAATTTGGTCCGGTCTCACAATTCACAGTTGGGATAGATGGTTTGTGGAAGAAGCCAGCCTTTTGTTGATGCGTTTAATCGAGAATATTCCCGTCTTTAAGTATGGCTGTACACCAGATGAGCATGCCGTTGATTATTTGGAGCGGGAAATACGAAAGGAATGCAGCCTATGAGTGAACGCAAAGAAAGCGGCAGACCACTGACTGATTATCTTTACGCGAGGGCCTGCCGTATGGGCATACCACTAAACGGAACGTTCGAGCTTTCTCCGGTTTGCAATTTTTCATGCCGAATGTGTTATGTTCGCAAATCGCAGAAAGAGGTCATGAGCAGCCCAAGAAAGATTCTGACTTTGGATGATTGGCGTCATATCGCCAGGGAAGCTCGAAATGCAGGCATGCTGGAATTGCTGTTAACAGGTGGAGAGCCTCTCCTATGGCCCGACTTTTGGACATTATACGAAGAGCTTGTGGACATGGGCTTTCTGGTTTCCATTAATACCAATGGCTCCCTGATCGATGATCAGGCGATTGAACGGTTTCGGATCAGACCACCGCAGCAAATCAATATCACTTTGTATGGCGCCAGCGATAACACCTATTGTCGTCTGTGTGGGATATCCGGCGTTTTTTCCAAGGTAGACGCTGCGATCCGCGGACTCATAAACGCTGGGCTTACTGTGAAACTGAACTGTTCTCTCACGCCTGCAAATGCAGATGATATTGAATGGATCGTGGATTACGCGAAAGAAGTCAATACAGTGCTGTCGGTCGCTACCTATATGTTCCCACCGGTGCGACGTGACCCAAGTCAAATCGGCGTCAACGAACGCTTCACCCCAGAGGAATCCGCGCAGTATATGATGCGCTATTTGCTTCGTAACCGAGGAGAGCAACGCTTCCAGGGATACCTGAAAAGCATTACTGAAGGATATGCGGAACCACTTGGCTTAGATTCAGACTGTATTGATCCAGCTGACGGTCAAGTTCGGTGCCGTGCTGGCAGGGCAGCCTTCTGGGTCACGTGGGATGGTTGGATGTTGCCGTGCGGCATGATGACACATCCGAAAGTTGATTTGAAAGAATGCAGCTTTCAGGATGCGTGGGAACGATTGAGATCGGACACCGCTGATATTAGACTTTCCGGGCTATGCGACAAGTGTCCAAATCGCAATGTATGTCACCCCTGCGCTGCAGTCGCTTATGCCGAAACGGGCTCTTTTTCAGCTGTACCAACATATAGATGCCAAGCGACACAGCAGATGTGCAGAATTGCTCAGGCAATGATAAACAGCAACAAAGCATAATATGCTTTCATTTATATATCAAAAATACCGAGGAGGTAACAAAATATGAACATGCTTAAACGATCTTTGGCAATGTTCCTGGTTGTGTGTTTGATGTTCAGCGCAGTACCGCTGGTAACATTTGCTGCTGAAACTGATGACACCA
This sequence comes from Candidatus Avilachnospira sp., assembly GCA_045530865.1. Taxonomy (GTDB): domain Bacteria; phylum Bacillota; class Clostridia; order Oscillospirales; family Oscillospiraceae; genus Avoscillospira. Next base: position 37,947 of record JAZSCX010000125.1, on the reverse strand, counting down.
CCCCCACCGCAACAGAGTCAACAGATAAAACCATGACTGCTGCCGAGGAAGCTGCGGAAGCCACCAAGGAAACCGCAGAGCCTACTGAAGATCCCTACGGTATTGACCTTGCCGATTTGGAGATCGCCGAGACTTCCTTGACTTATGCCGACCAGTACCGCATCCTGCATCTGGACTGCGGCCGTAAGTATTTTACCAAGGATTGGATCATTGCCCTGCTCAATGAGATGGCAGCCGCAGGCTATACCCATCTGGAGCTGGCCTTCGGCAATGACGGCCTGCGTTTCCTGCTGGACGATATGTCTGTTGGCACCTACAGGGACAGTCAGGTCACTGCAGCCATTCAGCAGGGAAATAAAAACTACTATGATTTTGGCACCAATGAACTGACCGAATCCGAGATGGACGCTATCATTGACCATGCCAACAACGTCGGCATTGAGATCATTCCTCTGCTGAATAATCCCGGCCACATGAATACTATCGTTTCCGCCGCCAGTTCCCTGACAGGAAGCAGTGCCGGCTATAACGGTTCTTCTTCCACCGTTGACCTGGAAAACAGTGATGCTGTCAGCTTCACCAAGGGCCTGGTGCAGAAGTATGTTGCGTACTTTGACAGCAAGGGCTGCAACGAATTTAACTTTGGCGCGGACGAATACGCAAACGATGTGTATCCGTATGGTTCCATGGGCTTCGGCGCATTGGTATATGCAGAAAAATATCCGCTCTATGTCAGCTATGTGAATGATATAGCTGCGCTGGTCAAGAGCTATGGCATGGTTCCCATGGCCTTTAACGACGGTATTTATTTCAATCAGAACACGTCCTACAACTTCGACACCCAGATCATGGTCGCTTTCTGGACCTCCGGCTGGACTGGTTACCAGTCCGCTTCTGCCTCTGTTATGGCATCCAAGGGCCATGAGATGATCAATGTCAACGGTGACTATTATTATGTTCTGGGCAAAAGCGACCAGTGGGACAGCAATGGCTATACCTATGCATCCAACTGGAGCAATACTGCCTTCATGGGCAGCACTGTTTCTGACCCCGCCGGTTCCATGTTCTGCATCTGGTGCGATTATCCCAATGCAGAGACTGAGACCCAGATCGCAGCCAATACCCGCATGATCCTGCGCGCCATGGCCGCAGAGATGCAGGGCAAGGATGCATATACCATCAGCACTGAGGTGGTTCCCGGCGGTTTCAATGAAGACGGCTCCCTCAACGGTGACCCCGTCGTCGAACCCGAACCCCAGCCCAACCCCGTCACCAAGACCGACGATGCCACCGGTATCGCCGTCACCGCCCCCGGCCTGACTGGTCTGACCGTTACCCAGACCACCGCTCCCGCTATTGAGGGTGCTGAGGCTGTCCTGGCCTGGACCATGACTCCCGTAACTGCTGACGGTAGCTACACCGGTAGTGCCACTGTTTCCGTTCCCGTTCCCTCTACCTGGACCAATGTCCGCGGCGGTGTCCTGGACTCCGAAAGCGGCGAGGAAAAACTGGGTATCGAAGGCGAGCTGAAAGACGGTATCTTCACCTTCACCGTCCCCCACTTCTCCACCGCTATCGTCTATAACGTGGGTGACCCCGCCTCTACCACGGTTGATCTGGATGTAGGCAGTACCGCTGTTCGCGTCATCGAAGGCGGCGACTATACCAACAACATCAAAATTGAGGATAATACTGTTGTTAAGGTAACTGCCTCCTATACCTACCAGGAAGGTTCCGGTGGTAGTGTAGAAACTGTTACTTCTCTGGAAGCCGGAAAAGAATACTACATTACCAACTCTGCTGGCAAATATTTAGCTGCTGACCTTAGTTGGGTTGATTCTTCTGCACAAGCTGTAACTTGGACTGCTAAGCTTGAGATGAGTATGGGCGTAGATTACTATTCACTTTCTTATAACGGGCAGTATATTGATGATCCTAATGATAACGGTAATTGGGTACTGACTTCTGCTGGATATACTGATTTGTGGTTTGGCTTTAGCGGTGGTGTGCTGACTAGTACCAGCGGTGGCTCATATGCCGCATCAACTGGCGCAGGCGGCAGTGAAGCCATCAGTCAGACCGAAGTGACCTTCGAGGGTCTGAAGAGCGGTACTACCACTGTCAGTGTTGGCGATGCCATCTTTACTGTGACCGTCCACGACACTGTGGAAATCACCATCCGGTATCAGACCGCGGACGGCACCGTTATCAAGACCGAAACCAAAACTGTCCGCGATGATGCCACCTCCGTAACCGTCTACAACTTTAACGAGGACGATAAGTACTATGTGGTTGAAAACACCACGCTGGAGATCACTCCCGCCTCCGAGACCGAGTACACTGTCACTGTCACGGAGTCGGAAGAAAACCTCAACGAAGTCAATCCTCTGCTTATCGAACTTTGGATTACCAACAGCCCTGCATCTACCGAAGCAAATGGCAATGTAACTGAGATAACGGTCCGAGCAGATGCGGAAGGAATTCACTCTGAGGCAGGCGTAGATGTAGGCCAGCTTGTTCCTGAAACAGCCTATCGAGCCGCTGATGTGCTGAACTATTGGCGTTCCAGATTGCTGCAGGGTGAAGAGAACCATCAGATTCAGCAAAATGGTGTCGACAAAACAAGAAGCGGCCTTGGCTTTACAAAGATCCGCTATTGGAACAGTGACGAAGGTTCTTCCTGGCAGGTTCTCAGTGGTGATACCTGGCAGAAGGTTGATCTGACTGAAGATCAGCTGGTTGCATACTACATGCAGGTCACTGAGGTTACTGATGAGGTTACCACTCGCGTTGTTGACTGGGGTCCCTTGTATGGAAGCCGCGGTAATATGAGTGACTGGTTCTGGGGCGGTTATGTAATGCTAGGCAACTATGTCTTCTTGGATTATGCCGTTGTTTATGAGGGCGGAACCATGAGCCCCAATGAATTCCCCAATGATAATACCGCATTCTTTACTGCTGATGGAGGCTCGAGATCTATTAACGGTATGCTGTTTACCGAAGACAGCGAATATGAAATTTGGAAGGTTACCGTTACAGATGGAACAAGCACGCGTAACTCCAATGGTGTTGATATTAATTATCCTCTGGATGATACAGATGCAGAAGTAACACTGTGGGAAACCGATGACGGTGGCGTACCTTATATCACTGGATTTGAAAGCATCAATGCCGGTGAAGGTAAATTGATCCGTATCTATGTCAGAGCCGTGGAGACCGAGGATTCTCTGAAGGTAGTTTACTATGACGAAAAGTTCAATACTTCCCTGAGAGAGTTCTTTATCAGTGTCCCCAATGGTTCCGACTTCAACAACAACATCGTGGTTGCCGACACCAAAGACGCGGCAACCCTCCCCCCGTTCGAAACCAATCCCGAACGTAAGAATGCCACCGGCTACGGTATCGTCAATGCGCTGGATAAGACCCAGAACTTTGAGACCTCACTGGCCGATGTTGCCATTACCAATAACCGATACAACAAGGATCTTTACAAGTACACTGGCTCGGTAGTCTCTGCGGACGGCAAGACCATCACGCACTACTACACCATCGACCAGACTGCCCTTTCTCCCAACTTCGTGGCTGACTTCGGTCTGCCCTTCAAATTCCCGCTGAGCAAGGTTGTGACAAACGGCATTGATACCGTAAAGAGTGTCACGGTCAATCCGACGACGCTTTATGGTACCCTGTCCTACGATCCCGAGGCAGAGGAATTCACCTATACCCCCACTCGGATCCTGCCCACGATCGATGTTCTGACAATCAATATCGGTTTTGCAGGTGCAGATGATACTGTCGACATTGTGACCACCAACGTCGGTGTCACCCCCGCAACCACCGTCTACTATGGAGAGCAGTTCCTTAGCTTCTCCGACGGCTGGTCTACCGCAGGCACCTATGCCGATGTTGGATTCCAGGAAGCAGAAGTTCTCGGAAACAGCGGCATCTATGGCTACGATGATGCCTATCAGACCTGCACAGGTGCGTCTGACGGCACGGCAAGCATGTCCAAATCCATCGGCGACAGCGCTACCTTTACCTTCACCGGCACCGGTATTCAGGTGTTTGCCAACAGCGCTCCCAATTCCGGCTATGTTTCTGTGATCGTTAAGAACAAGGAAACCGGTGCGATTGCCAAGGTTGTTATGGTGGATACCGTGGCATCGGGTACAACCGATTCTGTAGTTACCGGTGGTCAAATCGGCAAAACTCTGGTTGGCCTGCCTGTTGTTTCTCTTGTGGATCTGACCGGTCTGCCCCATGCAACTTATGATGTAACCATTTCCAAGGTGCTGGACACCGATCCGGTTTATATTGATGGCATCCGTGTATTTGGAACCGTTGATGAGTCGAAGTACGATGCTAACGGTACCACTGGCAGCAATCCCAACCCCTTCCTCGCAGACGAAGAGGACAATCCCGATTTCTACGAAGTTCGTGATATCGTTCTGAAGGCGATCACTATTTCTGCCGAAGAATCCAAGGATTACAAGACCCTCTACGATCAGATCTACGCAAGCACCATTGAAGTAGGTTCGACTGCTGTAATTACCAGTGCAGCGGGAGCGTATGGTACCTTTGCTAACCCGTTTATTCTTGTGGCTGATGAAACAGCATACACCTATACCATCGATAAATACTATAAGGATCCTATAGATGGCAAAACTTACAGATGCATAAATGCCGGAGAAGATAGCGATTCCATTACACTCAACAAGCTGCCTAGAGAATTGACTGACGACTACTTTGTGGAGGAGGATGCATTTAATCGCCAGGATCTGCTGGATAACGGTCCTAAGAATGAGCTGTATCTGTTCAACGGTGATACGCTGACGATCAATGTCTCCACTGACCGTGTTGTTCAGCTGGGTCTGAAGGCCCCCGAGGGCAACGCTACCTTCGAACTGATGGGTAACAAAACAACGCTCAGCACTACTGTGGATATGTTCTACAAGGTAAAGGAAAAGGAAAAGGGTGACAGCACTCACACGATCACTGTGAAGAACACCGGTAATACTATCCTGTCTGTCACTCTGCTCAAGGTCTGCGACGATCCTAACTTCGCCTTTGTTCCTCTGACCGAGGCAAACATTAAGGCTATTCTGGCTGACGCAGGCATTACGGAGGCACCTGCCGAACCCGAAAAGCCCACCTACACAATGGTGGAACTGAAGGGTACGGACGTTCTGATCGACGGAACTGTCTTTGATTACACCGGAAGCCCCATCGAACCCGCTATCACCGTTAAGGTTAACGGAACTGAGCTGGTTGCAGGCAGAGATTACTCTGTGACCTACATGAACAACGTGGAACCCGGCACGGCTACCGTTATTGTCAGAGGTATTGCAACCGCCAGTGAGACACTGGGCTACACCGGTGAAATCAAGATTGACTACACCATCAATGCTCCGGTGACTCCCGAAGAGCCTGAGACTCCCGAAGAGCCTACCAAGCCCGGCAATAATAAGCCCGGCAATAATAAGCCCGGTGAGAATAAGCCCGGCAACAGCAAACCCGGCGAGACTAAACCCGGTAACAGCAAACCTGACAACAACAAACCAGGTGAGAATAAGCCCGCTAAGCCCGCCGAAAACAAGAAGAATAACGTAAAGGATGCTACTTTAAAGATCACCTTTGTTAATTTGAGCGGCAAAAAAGTTGACAAAGCTACTATTACAAAGAGTGGTGCAGTCGGTCAGGAATGTGTCTTCACAGTTTCTGAAATTGCCGATCAGGCACCTGCAGGACGTAATGTTATGTGGTTCCTTTCTGTTGTTTCTTCGTATGGTGACTCTGAGTCTATTATTGTCCCTGTACTCTAAGCATAAACAGATAAAATGAATTTACGGAGGCTCTCTGTTGATCTGAGAGCCTCCGTATCATATACATTTTTATTGTCGCAGATCCTTCTTTTATAATTGGATTCGCCATCATTGTAGCAAATATCTGCAAACCATGTCTGTTTTTATCCTTTTTTCAATTTGCGTAACTAATTGTACCCTATCGGCGGATCCAGAACACAATTTGCATAACCCATGAGAAAATAGAGCCATTGTAGAGCCAAAGGGCATAAATCAACCCCGGAACCCTGTAAAACCAGGGCTTCCGGGGTTGTTTTATATTATTCCCACTCGATGGTGCCGATGGGCTTGGGGGTCAGGTCATAGAGGACACGGTTAATACCTTCGACCTCATGGGTGATACGGTCGGTGATCTTGTGCAGGAGCGCGTAGGGGATCTCTTCGATGGTGGCGGACATGGCATCCTTGGTGTTGACAGCGCGGATGATGGCAGGCCAGCCTTCGTAGCGGCTCTCGTCCTTCACGCCGACGCTCTTGACATCGGGAACCGCGATAAAGTACTGCCAAACCTTCTTGTTCAGGCCACTTTTTTCGAACTCTTCACGTAGGATGGCATCAGCCTCACGCAGTGCTTCCAGACGGTCGCGGGTGATGGCACCCAGGCAGCGGACACCCAGACCGGGACCGGGGAAGGGCTGACGGTAGACCATGTCATGAGGCAGGCCAAGAGCCTCGCCGACCACACGGACTTCGTCCTTGAACAACAGCTTGATGGGCTCGACCAACTCAAACTGCAGATCCTCAGGCAGACCGCCAACGTTATGGTGGGACTTCACAGCCTTCTTGCCCTCTGCAGCCTTCATGGACTCCAGAATGTCGGGATAGATCGTGCCCTGTGCCAGAAAGGAGATGCCCTCCAGCTTGCGAGCCTCGTCAGCAAACACAGTGATAAATTCCTTGCCGATGATCTTGCGCTTGCGCTCAGGGTCGGAGACGCCTGCCAGCAGGCCCAGGAAGTGATCGGTAGCATCCACATAGATCAGGTTGGCATCCAGACCATCCTTGAACATCTTGATAACGCCTTCGGATTCATTCTTGCGCATCAGGCCATGGTTGACATGGACGCAGACCAGCTGCTTACCGATCGCCTTGATCAGCAAAGCGGCAACAACAGAGGAATCAACGCCGCCGGACAGAGCCAGCAGAACCTTCTTATCGCCCACCTGCGCGCGGATTTCTTTTACCTGTTCTTCGATAAAAGCATTCGCCAGAGCCAGTGTGGTGATACGCTCCATGGTTTCGGGACGAACATTACCAGACATATTTTAACCTCCCAAAATGTTACTTTTCTAATTAAGAGAATATCACAGATAAAACAGCAATGCAACAATTTTCTCGTTATAAGTGCACAAAATTCCACGTCTGTTATGGTGAATTTACACAGAGTGTCCCGCCTATTTCAGTTCCTCCACATAATGTGCCCGCTCGCCGCCGATGAACTTGGGGCGTGTTCTGGCACAGAGGATATTGGCCTGTCCGACCTGTTTGATGCTCAAACGAACCGGAACCGCCACTTCCCTCAGGTGCATTCCGATGAGGGTGCCGCCGATATCCAGACCGGCTTTGGCTCTGATATGCTCCACCGCCACAGGATGATCCATATCCTCCCAGAACGTGGTGGCAAAGGAACCGCCGGCCTTGGGCTGCGGTCTTACATTGACGATGTCATAACCAAATCGATCTGCTGTGGATTTCTCCATGACCAGTGCACGGTTCAGATGCTCGCAGCACTGAACGGCAAGCAGGATTCCCTTCTCTTTCAGAACGGGCGCAATACCTGCATAGGCGGCACGGGCCGCTTCCAGAGAAGAGCCCTTGCCGATTTTTTCGCCCATGATCTCACTGGAGGAACAGCCAATCACCAACAGATCATTGGCCTCCAGGCCAGCCGCTTCCACCAGTTCTGCAACCGCCTGCGCGGCCTGTTTTCTGATTTCTTCGTACATCATAACCCTCTTTTCCGCTATTATTCCACAGTCAACAGGACTGTTTCCTCCGCACGGAGGGCAATGCTGTGAATGGGTTCCACAAAGCTGTCGATGATCTTCTCGGCAATGGGATCCTCCACATCCTTCTGAATGGTACGGCGAAGATTGCGGGCGCCGTAGGTGATGGAGTAGGATTTCTTCACCAGATAATCGATCAGCGTCTCATCCCATGTGAGGGACACACCGCGGTTTTCCAGCGCATCCTGCAGTTCGCACAGCATGATCCCCGCAATACGGCGGAAATCAGCCTCAGACAGCCGATTGAAGCAAATGACTTCGTCCACACGATTGATAAATTCAGGCCGCAGGAACTCACCCAGTGCCTTCATGGCCTTTTCCTTGGACTGATCGGACACGGTCTGACCAAAACCAACCGATCCGCCCTTCCGGTCGGAACCGGCATTGGAGGTCATGACGATGATGGTATTTTCAAAATTGACCACTCTGCCCTGCGCGTCGGTGATTCGGCCGTCATCGAGAATCTGCAGAAGGATATTCAGCACATCGGGATGCGCCTTTTCCATTTCATCAAAGAGAATGACGGAATAGGGCTTGCGCCGGATCTTCTCCGTCAGCTGTCCGGCTTCGTCATAGCCCACATAGCCGGGAGGCGAACCGATCAGCTTGGAAACAGAGTGCTTCTCCATATACTCGGACATATCCAGACGGATCAGGGTCTCCACGGAATCGAACAGGTCATCCGCCAGGCACTTGACCAGCTCTGTTTTGCCGACGCCGGTGGAGCCCACAAAAATGAAGGACACAGGCCGCTTTTTCGGAGAAATGCCCACCCGGTTCCGGCGGATGGCAGATGCCACTGCCGCAATGGCTTCGTCCTGACCGACAATGCGTTTTTTCAAGCGGGTCTCCAGCTGACGCAGCTGATCATACTCCTGCGCCTGAATTTTACTGGCGGGGATCTTGGTCCAGAGCTCGATGATTCTGGCCAGGTTTTCCATGGTCAGCACCGGCTTCGGCTCTTCCTCCAGCAGAGCAAGTTCCTTATCCAGCTGCATATTGCGGCTGCGAATCTCCGCAATCCGGGCATAATCCTTTTCTTCCGACTCCATCAGCAGCTGCATCTCCAGATCCAGATCGTCATGTTCCTTACGAAGCTCCATCCGCTTGCTGATGGACTTGTTTTTCAGATTCACATCGGAGCAGGCTTCGTCCAACAGGTCGATGGCCTTATCCGGCAGGAACCGGTCGGTGATATAGCGCTCCGACAGAACCACCGCCTGCCGTGCGATCTCCGGCGTGACCTCCACACCGTGGAACTCTTCATAGTAATGGGAAATACCGCGGATGATGGCAACGGCCTCTTCCATGGTGGGTTCATTGACTGTCACAGGCTGGAAGCGGCGCTCCAGTGCCGAGTCCTTCTCGATATACTTCCGGTACTCCTTGAAGGTGGTGGCGCCGATGACCTGAATCTCACCTCGGGAAAGAGCGGGTTTCAGAATATTGGCGGCGTTCATGCTGCCTTCCGCATCGCCCGCGCCCACCAGATTGTGGACCTCATCGATGACCAGAATGATGTTGCCCAGCTTCTTGACCTCTTCGATGAGGCTCTTCATACGGCTTTCAAACTGGCCGCGGAACTGGGTGCCGGCCACCAGAGCAGTCAGATCCAGCAGATAAACTTCCTTATCCTGCAGCTTATAGGGCACATCCTTCTCCACAATGCGCTGGGCAAGGCCCTCGGCAATGGCAGTTTTACCGACGCCGGGTTCACCGATCAGACAGGGATTGTTCTTCTGACGTCGGTTGAGGATCTGAATGACCCGCTCTGTTTCCACTTCCCTGCCGACGATCCGATCCAGACCGCCGTTTTTCGCCTTCTGGGTCAGATTCAGGCAGTAGGTATCGAGGAATTTCCGCTTTTTATTCTTGCCGGAACGCTCGGTCTTTTCCGTCTTTTCGTTTTCCTTCTGGGGCTCAGCGGGTGCAGGGGGATTCTCCTGCCGTCCGCCAAAGAGTTTATTCAGGAAAGGGAAGGTGGCGGTCTGGCTATCGTTCAGCTCTTCCTCGTCATCGTCGCCGTCGGTCTGCTGGTTCATGCCCATCAGACCTTCCATGCCCTGAAACGCATCCATCATTTCATTGGACAGACCCTCCAAATCCTCCTCAGAAAGGCCCATGCGGCTGATAATATCATCTACAGGCTTCAGACCCATTTCTCTTGCGCATTTCAGGCAAAAGCCGTCAGAAACCGTATTTCCGTTTTCAATTTTTGTGACAAAAATCACAGCTACATTCTTTTTGCAGCGGGAACAAATTGTGGGTTGCATGAAAAATAGTCTCCTTTTACATAAGGAATGATTACAAGCCAGTATAACACAGGTCACGGCCCGTGGCTACCGGCAAATCCACTCAGGGAATATAGATTTTACCTGTTCCGCCGCCCAGCAGCAGGACAGAGCCATCCTCGTACATGACCACGGCGGTGGCTGCGCCCACCTCATCCGTATGGGCATATTCTTCCAGCAGACGGTTATAAACCGTCAGACCATCCGGCGTCAGAACGGCCAAATATTTCCCGCAGGCAGACAGATCCAGAATTTCCTGACCAATATACAAAGAGGCCAGTTCTTTGCCGGTATCATCCACCGTGACCAACGAATAGCGGTTGCCTGCCCTATACATATTCATGGAAAGGGTCAAAAATCCATTGCCGCCCAGCTCAAAGTCCTTCAGGAAGCTGTCACCGTACAGGTAGGTACCAAGAAGCTCTCCGGCAGCATCAAAGTACCGGATGGAAGTTTCGCCCACCACACAGATCACGTCATCCGTCGTGTAATCCACATCGTAGATCAGTTCGTTTCCAAGGGAAACGGTGCGCTCGATCTGGTCGTAATGGGTGCGGAACAGATTCAATGTGCTCTCAAAAACGCCGTTCTTCTGATCCAGACCGATGGCGGCCATCTGCGTACCGTTATCGGAAATGGCGCAAAGAGGCATATAGGTACTGGAGGAAAGCCAGCGGTAGATGCGCTCCTGCTTATCATTATAGACCGTCAGCACCGATTTATAGCCGGAGGCGGAGGATGCATAGCAAAGATCGTCACCGGCGGAAAGATCTGCATCGAGGATGCCCTTTTCGCTTGTGATGCGGAGGACTTCTCCGTTTCTGCGGTGGACAGCCAGCAATGTGGGGCCGCCCACGTCATAGGTCATGACCAGATCCCTGCCGGTCTGCAGGACAGGCAGGGACAGCTGTCCCTGTGAGACAATGGCTTCCCGGCCATCTGCAGTATAAATACTCAAGCCGCCTACGGAGGCAATGGCCAGACCGCCGTCAAAACTGGCATAGCGGTTGCTATTGTGAGAATCGAAGGAATACACACCGCCGTTTTCATCTGTGCGGACATTCATATATTTCACCCAGCGGCGAATCGCATCCACGTTCAGGGCATCGGGAAACAACATAACCGCCACTGCGCCCAGAACAACGATCACCACCAGAACCAGTGCGAGAATCCGCCGGAACCAACTGCCTTTCGGGCGTTTCCCGGCGATATCCATTTCTTTAGCCGACATGGAACGCCACCTTCCCGTCATCATACCAGATTTTTGTCATGTACAAACCGCCGGGAGGAACTGTGGGGCCGGCTGCTGTCCGGTTGCCTGACTCCAGCAAAACGCCAATTTCCTCCGGCTTGATCTTCCCTTCCGCCGCATAGACCACAGTGCCCGCCATGGCCCGCGCCATGTTATAGAGGAAGCCGTTGGCACACACGCGAAGCCGGATCAGGTCGCCCTCGCGCTCCACATCATAGTAATACACCGTGCGAACCGTGGATTTCACATCGGTACCCACAGAACGGACCGCCGCGAAATCATGGGTGCCCACAAACTGGCTGGCTGCCTGCTGCATGATCTTCTCATCCAGATGTTTGGGATAAAACCATGCGCGGTTTACATAAAACGGATCACGGATCCGGGAATTGTAAATCAGATAGGTATATTCTTTTTTGATGCAGGAGCCGATGGCATTGAAGTCCTCGTGGACCTCCATGGCGTTGGTCACCACAATATCCTCCGGCAGATGCGTGTTCATGGCATAGGGCAGCCGATCCACCGGGATCCGGGAGGTGGTGCGGAAGTTCGCCACATAGCATTTTGCATGGACACCAGCATCGGTCCGGCCGCAGCCGGTCATCTTTACCGGATGTCCCACGATCTTTGCTGCCGCTTCCTCCATGGTCTGGCCCACAGAGATATCCCGCTTCTGCACCTGCCAACCATGGTAAGCAGTGCCCTCATATGTCAAAAACAGCGCAATATTCCGCATAAACTTCCTCCGTTACAGGCCGAAACGGCCCAAAACAATGACACCAACCAAAATGACCACACCACCGACCAAAGCAATGATATCATTGCGGTGATAGTGCAGCTCCTTCATTCTGGTTCGCCCGTCACCGCCGTGATAGCAGCGGCACTCCATGGCAACCGCCAGCTCATCGGCACGGCGGAAGGAGCTGATAAACAGCGGCACCAGAATGGGAATCAGGGCCTTCGCCCGGGAAAACAGGCTGCCGGTTTCAAAATCGGCGCCTCTTGCCTTCTGGGCGCTCATGATCTTGTCTGTTTCCTCAATCAGGGTGGGGATAAAGCGCAGGGCGATACACATCATCATGGACAGCTCATGCACTGGCACCTTGATCTTTTTCAGGGGGTTCAGCAGCCGTTCCAAACCGTCGGTCAGGGCGATGGGCGACGTGGTATAGGTTAACATAAAAGTTCCGGCAATCAGCATGACGATGCGCAGAACCATAAAGGCTGCGCTGAAAATGCCCTCTTTGGTGATAGTCAGGACCCAAAGCTGCACCAGCGGTTCGCCCTGCGTGTAAAACAGGTTCAGCACAGCCGTGAGCACAATGATAAACAGCAGCGGCTTCAAGCTCTTGAGAATGGTCTTGGGCTGAATCTGTGAGGCCAGAATCACACCAGCCAGTGTGAGCAGCACCACACCATAGGTGACGAACCATTTCGCGCTGAACAGGGTCACAATGTAGACCACCACCAATATCAGCTTGGTTCTGGGGTCGAGACGGTGCACCACCGTATCTCCGGCAAAATACTGACCGAGAGTGATATCCTTAAGCATGGCGGCACCCTCCCTTCATGGCAAGGATGGCCTCTCTGGCCTGCTCCACCGTATAAATGGAGGGATCCACATCCACACCCAATTCCCGCAGACGCAGGAACACACGGGTGATCTGGGGCACATCCAGACCCATGGTGATCAGCTCTGTGCCGTGGGCGAAGATCTCCCGGGGCGTGCCGGTCATGGCCACTGTACCGTGGTTCATAACGATCAGACGGTCCACGTTGGAGGCGATCTCCTCCATGCTGTGGCTGACCATGATGACGGTAGCTTTCTGAGTTTCCTGATAGTGGCGGATATTTTTGAGGATATCCTCCCGGCCCGCAGGATCCAGACCGGCAGTGGGCTCGTCCAGAATCAGGACTTCCGGTTCCATGGCAATGACGCCGGCAATGGCGGCACGGCGCTTCTGTCCGCCGGAGAGCTCAAAGGGGGACTTTTCCAGATTTTCTTCGGGAATACCCACAAATTCAGCCGCACGCCGTACCCGCTGGTCGATCTCATCCGCGGACAGACCCATATTCTTTGGGCCAAAGGCGATATCCTTATAGACCGTTTCTTCAAACAGCTGATACTCCGGATACTGGAATACCAGACCCACCCGGAAACGCGCCTCCCGCGTGTAGCGCTTATCGCTCCAGATACTTTTGCCGTTGAGCAAAATATCACCGGAGGTGGGCTTCAACAGACCGTTCAGGTGCTGAATCATGGTTGATTTTCCGGAGCCGGTGTGGCCGATGATACCCACAAACTCTCCGGGATAGATCTTCAGATCGATATCATGAATGGCATCACTCCGGAAGGGGGTACCGGCTCCGTAAGTGTGCGTCAGATTTTTTATCTCTAATACAGGATTCACAAATCCAGCCTCCGCAATTTTATGGTCAGGCCTGCGCCAGAAGTTCCCGCAGTACCTGCGCGCACTCGTCCACAGACAGTGCATCCAGAGGCAGATCATAACCCGCCTCGTTCAGTTCATTCAGCAGCAGCGTGGTCTCCGGCACCGTCAGTCCCACGGACTGCAGCAGATCCACCTGCACAAACACTTCCTTCGGTGTGCCATCCGCGATGACTGTACCTTCGGACATGACCACCACCCGGTCAGCCAGAACAGCCTCCGACATATGGTGGGTGATGAGAACCACGGTCATGCCGTGCGCTTTGTTCAGCTTTGTCACCGCCTGCAGCACATCTCTGCGTCCCTGCGGATCCAGCATGGCCGTGGGCTCGTCCAGCACGATGCAGCTGGGCCGCATGGCTATGACGCCCGCAATGGCAATGCGCTGCTTCTGTCCGCCGGAGAGCATATGGGGCGCATGGTCCCGGAAGCTGCTCATACCCACCTGCCGCAGGGCTTCCTCCACCCGGCGGCGAATCTCCTGCGGCTCCACACCTAAGTTTTCCGGCGCAAACGCCACATCCTCCTCCACCACGTTGGAGACGATCTGGTTATCGGGATTCTGGAACACCATGCCCACCTGCTGGCGAATCTGCAGCAGCAGGGCTTCCTCCCGGGTATCCAGACCGAACACATGGACACTGCCGCCAGCCGGCAGCAGAATCGCATTGAAATGCTTGGCCAAAGTGGACTTTCCGCAGCCGTTATGGCCCAGAATTGCCACAAAGCTCCCCTGCTCCACCGTCAGGTTCAGGTTTTCAAACACCTGCACCGCAGCCGTATCCTCAGAACCGGGATAGGTGTAGGTCAGATTTTCTACAACAATTGCCTGTTTATCCATAGCTTTCCTCTCAGCGGAACCATCTTCCCGTACTGCCGCAGGGCAGGGTCAGGCCGGAATTGGTCACAGGAAGCCCCAGCTCCTGACACTCGGTATGTCCGCCGTGTTTCGTAGTGATCAGCGTATCCATCATGTACCCCAGCACGGAGGGCGCCAGTCCGGTAGTATAGGAATTGATGATCACAAACAGAGGATCATCACTGAGCACGCCGGTCACCAGCTGCAAAAACGGATACAGATCCTTCTCCAGCTTCCAGATCTCTCCGGAGGGTCCTCTGCCATAGGAGGGCGGATCCATGATAATGGCATCATAGGTCCTGCCGCGCTTGATCTCCCGCTCCACAAACTTGGCGCAGTCATCAATGATCCAGCGGATGGGGGCATTTTCCAGACCGGAGGATTTTGCATTTTCCCGAGCCCAGGAAACCATGCCTTTGGCAGCATCCACATGACACACCGATGCGCCGGCTGCAGCAGCAGCCAGCGTCGCGCCACCGGTATAGGCAAAGAGATTGAGCACGCTTACAGGCCGTTTGGCGTTGCGAATCTGCTCCATGGAGAAATCCCAGTTGACCGCCTGCTCCGGGAACACGCCCGTGTGCTTAAAGTTCATGGGCTTGACATTGAAGGTCAGGGGCCCGTATTGTACCTGCCAACGTTCCGGCAGCCGGTTTTCCGACCACTTGCCGCCGCCCGTGTTGGAACGGGCATATCTGGCATCATGGCTGCGCCAGCGGCGGTCGGTCTTGGGGGTATTCCAGATCACCTGCGGGTCGGGACGCACCAGCGTATACTTCCCCCAGCGTTCCAGTTTCTCCCCGTCAGAGGTATCAATGACCTCGTAATCCTTCCATCGGTCTGCTATCCACATCTTATTCTTCTCCCTCATCGGATTCATCTTTCTGATCGAGGCCGAGCCACTTGTTGATCAGCTCCTTCAGCGTATATCTGCCATCGTCCTCTTCTTCCTCTTCATCGGGCTTTTTGCCGTCCTCTTCTTCCTCTTCCGGCACATCCTCCATGGAATGGACATAGCATTCCAGATTCAGGGGATCCACCACAGGAGAAATGGCCTCAAAATAGCCGGGAGGCACACTGGCAGCGGAGTAGACATAGGGCTGATCCTCCACCACAATGCCGGAAATGGGGAACACCCGGCGAACCTTCACCAGACCCACCTGATGCAGTTCGTTCTCCGGCACCTGCCCGCAGTACTGGTTGGCTACATGATCGCCGCAGATATCCACCATTACATGGGTGGTGCAGTTTTCCGTGGGCACATCCTCCAGCAGCAGTTCACCAACCATTGTCCGGTCTCCCCGGACATCATTTCGGCAGGCCTCCGTTGCCAGCATCCCGCTGTCACGGCAGTAGATCACCTGCACCACATCCGTGGGCTTATAAAAATCGGCAGGTTCCAAATCCGCATGGACACGGCTCATGACCTCCCGCCACAGAATCACAGCGGGGTTTTCATCGGAATCTGTCAGGACAACAGGCTCCGGATAGTCGTGACCGCACCAGACCACCGCCGTATAATAGGGCGTATAGCCTGCAAACCAGCGGTCCACGTCATTGTCGGTGGTACCGGTCTTGCCGGCCACCTGCATATTGCCCAGCTGGGCACCGGTGCCGGTACCGTACTCGACAACATTCATCATCATATCATTGCAGTACCATGCAGTCTCTTCCGAAATAGCCACATGGGAATCCTGCGTATTGTCCAAGACCACCTTGCCGGCGGCATCCAGCACGCGGGTATAGGTTCTGGCCTCCCGATACAGGCCGTTATTGGGGAACACCGTATAGGCTTCCGCCAGTGCCTTGACAGACACACCGCCGCCATTGAGGGCGCCCAGCGCCAACGGCGCCAGATCCACATCGGTCAGTACGGCGCCATTGGAGGTCACCCGCTCCCGCACCATGCTTTTCAGGCCAAAGTTCTGATAGGCATAGTCAAAACAGGTCTCTTCGCCCAGCTCATTGACCAGCTTGACTGCCACGGTATTGAGGGAATAGGCAACCGCATCATTGACAGAAACCAGACCGCGATAGGTCTTATCCATATTTTCCGGCCACGCGGCCTTTTCCGTAAACTGAACGGGCACGTCATCATAGACGGTTGCAGGGGTGACAAGTCCCGTTTCCAGTGCAGGCGCAAAGACCGACATGGGCTTCAACACAGAACCGGGCTGCCGGTAGCTTTGGGTGGCACGGTTCAGCAGCAAACTGCCTTCCTTTTCACCCAGACCGCCGACCATGGCAACCACGTCGCCGGTCTTATTATCGGTAATGACGATGGCAGACTGCAGCTGCTGGCTGCTTTCCACACCAGGAATATTGCTCAGATCCTCATAGACCGCCTCTGCCGCCGCCTGCACCTCCGGATCGATGGTACAGTAGATCTTGTAGCCGCCTGTCTGCAGAATCCGCAGCGCAACTTCATACTCATAGCCCGTCTTGTCCATCAGGTCACGAACCACTTCGTTGATGACCTGATCTTCAAAATAGGAGAAATAATCGGAGCTGCTGCCACTGATTTCTTCGCTTTTATTGACAAAGACAAGCTTTTCTTTTTTGGCCTGCTCATACTGGGCCTCGCTGATATAACCCTGCTCCAGCATGGTGTACAGGATATCCACCTGACGCTTCTTGTTGGCCTCCTCATTCAGATAGGGGTCATACATGGAGGGGTTGTTGGTAATGCCGATCAGCGAAGCACATTCGGCCAGGGACAGATCCTCCACATTTTTACCGAAGTAGGTCAAAGCCGCAGCCTGCACGCCGTAGCAGTGCTGTCCAAGGGGAATAATATTGAGATACCATTCCAGAATATCATCTTTGGAATACCGGCTGTCAAGCTCCACGGCGCGGAAGATCTCCACAAGTTTCCGGCGTACCGTTACTTCATCATCGTGAGTCAGGTTCTTGATCAGCTGCTGGGTAATAGTGGAAGCGCCATAGATTTTTTTGCCCGTGAACATATTCAGGCTTGCACGGATGGTTCGCAGCCAGTCTACACCGTTGTGATCCTCAAACTTCCGGTCCTCAATGGCAATACAGGCATTTTTCAGATTGAGAGGAATGTCCTCCAGACCAACCCAGACACGGTTTTCGTTTTCATACAAACGGCGCAGTTCCTCCCACTGGCCCGTTTCCCGATTCTGGTAATAGATCACAGAGGTCTGGTCCAGCTCAAAGCCTTCCACGGAGAATTCCGTCTGGTCATACAGATCATTCTTGATATACATGGCAAAAATACATGCGAAAATCAGACCAGTAAGAAAGCCGGTCAGCACAAGGGTGCCAAAGATCTTGCCGATCCAACCCCATATTCTGGAAGCACGAGAGCGGTCATCCCGCCGTTTTTTTGTCATTCCGACACCTCCCGCAGAGATTCCTAATCGATTAAAAATGCGCTTGCGCATAGTGATCCACATTATGATTCATTGTATTATAGCACATTCTGCCAGCAATATCCACATTCTTTTTTTACTTCCGGGACTTTCCTGCGGCGACAGCAACCTGCATAAAATCCCTCTTGATTTTACCCGGTTTTCAGGGTAAAATAGTACCAAACTAAACTCCACAGGAGGTTTCCCATGAGCGAACTGTTTGGCGATGATATCATCACCATCACCGACGAAGACGGTGTGGAATATGTTCTGGAAGTTCTGGCAACACTGGAGGTAGACGGTACGCAGTATTATGCGCTGGTCCCCGCCTCCACTGAAGAGGATGAGGACGAAGATCTGGAAGTCAGCATCCTGAAAGCCGTGGAAGAAAACGGAGAAGAAATCCTCTGCGCCATCGAAGATGAGGACGAGCTGGAGCGCGTCTACAACATCATGATGGATGAGCTCTATCAGGACGAGGACGAAGAATAATCATCATTACCGGCATTGAAAAGTTCCCTGCTTGGTGCGTGACGGATCCACTTAAACCCACATTTTTTTCAAGGGATGCCCACTTCCCTGCCCGATTGCAGACCTCCCGCTGCTGCTTTGACTGTCAGCGGACGTTGGGAGCAGAGAAAGCAGAGAGAGGCAACCCACCTGCCATCTTGTGCAGGTTATAACTGGGTTCGCACGGCCGAAGCGGGGTTCTTTTTGCCTTTCTTTCCCCATCATACCCCGAAATCCGGAATATGTCTGTAAATTTTCTGTGACTTTCTCCGAATTCCGGGAGATTGGCACTTGCATAAGGCGGCGATTTTCGATATAATGAGCGAGTACGTTTGTACATCCAACAGATATCACCAACAATGAGAGGAATGAACCACATGAGCGCATCTCGCGAAAAGAAAAATCGCCGGAATACAGTTGAGGTTACTCCGGCTGAAACCGCCAAAAAGGGTATGAGCAAAGGTCTCAAGCGCGTACTGACCATCGCTGTTTCCGTTGTTCTGATTGCAGCCATCGTCTTTTTCAGCATGGTTTCTCTGGCCTTCTTTGAAAAGCACACCACTGCTGTGGAAGCTGCCGGTCACAAGCTGTCCCCTGCAATGATGAACTTCTTCTATGTCAACGAAACGAACGAAATGACCTCTTATCTCGGCTCCTCCATCGACACCACTGTGCCTCTGTCCGAGCAGGAGTACCCCGGCGACAAGTTTGATACCTGGGCCGATTATTTCCTGGATTACGCCGCCCGTCAGGCTGCCGATACCTATGCCATCTATGATGACGCCATGGCCAACGGCTTCACCCTCAGCGAAAGCGGTAAGGCAAACATCGAAAGCGAACTGAGCATGACCGAACTGTATGCGCAGGTTTACGGTGTATCTGCCGATGCAATGGTTGCTAACAACTTTGGTACCGGCACCACCATGAAGCTCTACGAAGAGTACCTGACCATTAATGCTGTGGTGAGCGAGTATACTGCCGCAAAGAGCAGCAAACTGTCTTACACCAGCATTCAGATCAACGAATACTACGCAGAACATATGCAGGACTTTGACGGTGTGACCTTCCGCTACTTCTCCGTTACTCCCAGCGTCCTTGGTCAGGCCGAGGGTGAGGAAGACCTGGCTGCATGTGAAGAAGCTGCCAATGCCATTGCCGAAGCCGGCAAGGGCAATGAAGAAGCTTATCTGGAAGCCGTCAAGGCTTACATGAGCGAAGATGATGCCGCCAATGTCGAAGCCTCCACCCTGTTTGAGGATACCATCATTGCTTCCTGGCCCGATGAGTTCCACGAGTGGCTGTCTGACGATTCCCGTGCGGAAGGCGATATTTTTGTGGTCGCCGAGGATGAGACCGGCTACGCCGTTCTGTACTTCATCCGCAACGAGGATCACACCTTCCAGCTGCCCAATGTCCGTCATATTCTGATCGCTGTGCAAGACAGCACCGATGAGACTGCCAAGGCAGAAGCCGAGAAGAAGGCACAGGATGTTCTGGATCAGTATCTGGCCGGTGAGCAGACCGAGGAGGCATTCGCAGAGCTGGCTAAGACCAACTCCGCCGACAACGCCGAAGCAGGCGGCCTGTATGAAAACATCGCCCCCGGCACCATGGTCGATGCCTTTGATGCCTGGGGCTATGACGAAGCACGTCAGATCGGCGATACCGGCATCGTGGAAACCCAGTACGGCTACCATGTGATGTACTTCAGCGGCTACGGTGATACCTATCAGGACTCCATGGTAGAAAGCGTTCTGCGCAACAGGGATTACTCTGCATGGCGTGAAAGCGTTACCGGCGATGTAACTTACACCATCACCGAAAACGCAAAGCGCTACATGATTGAGCTCTGATATCCAAATGAATTTCAAACCGGCCGCCTCCAAAGGCGGCCGGTTTTTCCGGAGGTCTGCTTATGAATGAACAGCATATTCGCACTGCCATGCTGCTGGGTGAGGAAGCTATTGAGCGCCTGCACCAAAGCCATGTTGCCGTATTCGGTATCGGAGGTGTGGGCAGCTATGTGGCAGAGGCACTTGCAAGAGCAGGTGTCGGCACCCTGACACTGGTGGATGATGATGTGGTATCCCAATCCAATCTGAACCGGCAGCTGGTGGCCCTGTATTCTACCATCGGTATGCATAAAACGGAAGTAATGGCTGCCCGCATTGCGGATATCAACCCGGAATGTGCCATTCACACGCTGCCAATGCGTTATACGCCGGAAACAAGAGAGCAGTTTTTTGCAGAAACCTATGATTTCGTGGCGGATGCCATTGATTCCGTGGCCTGCAAGACCGATCTGATT
Source organism: Candidatus Avilachnospira sp. (assembly GCA_045530865.1). Lineage (GTDB taxonomy): Bacteria > Bacillota > Clostridia > Oscillospirales > Oscillospiraceae > Avoscillospira. The sequence goes on along the minus strand of JAZSCX010000125.1, from coordinate 17,036 downwards.
GTGACTGCGATGGAGCGGAACATCCCCATCATCAGCTCCATGGGCACCGGAAATAAGCTGGATCCGACCCAGTTTGTGATTACCGATCTGTCAAAGACCTCCGGCTGTCCGCTGGCAAGAGTCATGCGGCGGGAGCTGAAGCAGCGCGGTATCGTTCATCACACAGTGCTTTACAGTACTGAACCGCCCACCAAGCCCCTGTTTCAGCCCACGGAAGGATTTTCTGTACCCGGTTCCGTGGCATGGGTGCCCTCCTGCGCAGGCCTGATGATCGCAGGTTTTATCATCCGGCAGCTTCTTCAGAAGTAACGATGCATAAAAACGCCTCCCATTGCAGACACTGGCAATGGGAGGCGTTTTGCATGAAAAAGAAACACTGGTTTCGATATGGAATCTGCGGTGCGGCAGCAGGGGCTGTCAACGGTCTGTTCGGTGCTGGCGGCGGTATGGTACTGGTGCCCATGCTGATCCGGTTTGCCGGACTGGAGGACAAAAAAGCCTTTTCCTCTGCCATCAGTATCATTCTGCCTCTCAGTCTGGTCTCCATTTTTGTCTATTGGACAAAGCAGATTTTCCCCATCGGCAATGCCCTGCCCTATCTGATTGGCGGTCTGATCGGCGGTGTACTGGGCGGCATTCTGTTCAAGAACGTATCTGCCCATTTTCTGCATAAAATCTTTGGTATTATCATTCTATGGGGTGGGGTGCGGCTGCTGTTATGAATATCCAATCTCCCCTGTTTGCCGGGATCGTTGGCGTGCTGTGCGGGATTTTGTCCGGTTTTGGCATTGGCGGCGGTTCCCTTCTGATGGTCTGGATGACCGCCGTTGCATCCATGGATCAAAAAATGGCACAAGGCATCAACCTGCTCTACTTTATTCCCACTTCCCTCGCGGCATTGATTTTTCATATCAAAAACAAAATGATCTGCTGGAAAGCCGTCATTCCAGCCGCGTTATTCGGCTGCGCTGCCGCCGGTGTTGCTGCGTGGATCTCCGCGTCTTTGGATGTTTCCCTGCTCCGGAAGCTGTTTGGAGGTTATCTGCTGATTATTGGATGCATCGAACTATTCAAAAAACACCCCAAATCCTAAGAATCCTAAGAATTTGGGGTGTTTTGTTTCCGGCGCGCCGGGGTTGTCGCGTCCTACATATCCATTGTCAATTAAAAAAGAGTGACCTGACTGGTTTCCGGCATGGAGCCAAAAGCACCGGCTGACTTCAGGTTTTCAATATGGGTCTTGGAGACCTTGGGGCAGGCGGCTGAGAATTCCTCAATGGAGATAAACCGCTTTCCCTTTCTGCCCTCCACGATATCCCATGCCGCGCTTTCACCAAGGCCTGACACTGCCACAAAGGGCGGCAGGATCTTTCCATCCTTGATCTGGAAGCGGATAGCATCGGACTCATAGATATCAATGGGGGCAAACTCAAAGCCCCGCAGATAGAACTCATAGACCACTTCCAATGTGGTGAGCAGATCTTCATCCTTGGCCGATGCGTTTTCATCGTCGTCGATGGCTCTGATGTTTTCCAGAACCGCTTCCTTGCCGCCGGTCATGAGCACAGCGTCGAAGCCGCCTTTCTGGCTGCGGCGGTAAAAATAGGCCGCATAGAAGGCCAGCGGATGATAGACCTTGAACCACGCAATCCGGAAGGCCATCATGCAGTAGGCCACGGCGTGAGCTTTGGGGAACAGGTACTTGATCTTTTTGCAGGAGCCGATATACCAGTCCGGCACGCCTGCCACCACCATTTCCTCCTCCGCACCCGGCGGAAGTCCCCTGCCCTTTCGGACGGATTCCATGATCTTGAAGGCCCGTTTCTCCGGCATTCCGCAGGAAATCAGGTAGATCATGATATCGTCACGGGCGCCGATGGTCTGGCCGACCGTTGCCACACCGGAGGTGATCAGATCCTTGGCATTGCCCAGCCACACGTCGGTGCCATGGGTGTAGCCGCAGATTCGAACCAGAAAATCGAACTTATCCGGCATGGTATCCAGCAGAACACCGCGGGTAAAGCGGGTATTGAACTCCGGAACACCTACAGCGCCGGTTGGCCCCAGCAGTTTATCGTTCTCATAGCCGAGGATTTTGGAGGAGGTGAAGATGGACATGGTGCCCTTGTCATCCAGCGGAATGGTCTTGGCATCCACGCCGGTCATATCCTCCATCATGCGGCTCATGGTGGGATCATCGTGACCCAGCATATCCAGCTTCAGCAGGTTTTCCTCCATGGAATGATATTCAAAATGAGTGGTGATGATATCGGAATGGGGATCGTCGGCAGGATGCTGCACCGGACAGAAGTCCCAGATCTCATTTTCCTGCGGAATAACCACCAGACCGCCGGGGTGCTGTCCTGTGGTGCGCTTGACGCCGACACAGCCGGCAGCCAGACGGTTTTCCTCTGCCTTTGTGACTGTCCGGTTGCGCTCCGCCAGATACTTTTTCGCATAACCGTAGGCAGTTTTTTCCGCCACCGTGCCGATGGTACCCGCGCGGAACACCTGACTGGCGCCGAACAGCTCGATGCAGTAGGCATGAGCTCTGGCCTGATACTCACCGGAGAAATTCAGGTCAATATCCGGCACCTTGTCGCCGCCGAAGCCAAGGAACGTCTCAAAGGGAATGGAGAAGCCCTCCTTGGCAAAGGGCGTGCCGCATTTGGGACACAGGGCATCGGGCAGGTCCGCGCCGCAGTCATAGCCCGCAGGGACATCAAAGGTATGATACTTGCACTTGGGGCAGCGGTAGTGGGGCGGAAAGGAGTTGACCTCCGTGATACCGGACAGATAGGCCACGATGGACGATCCCACAGAACCTCGGGAGCCCACCAGATAGCCGTGCTCAAGTGAATTCTGCACCAGCTTCTGCGCCGACATATAGATCACATCGTAATGGCAGGAGATGATATCATGCATCTCCGTATCCACACGCTTGGAGATCAGCTCCACGGGATTTTCGCCGTACAGCTCATGGAGCTTACCATAGACCAGCCGGTTCAGATCCTCCACAGAGTTCTCAATGGCAGGCGCAAACAGGTTATGAGGCACCGGACGAATGGTATCGCACATATCCACCAGCAGATTGGGATTGGTGATAACCACTTCCTGCGCCGTGTCCGCATCCAGATAGTCGAATTCCCGCAGCATTTCCTCCGTTGTCCGGAAATACAGGGGATTCTCCCGGTCGCAGTCCTCAAAGCCCTTGGTGGCAAGCAGGATTCGGCGGTAGATCTCGTCCTCCGGGTTCTGGAAATGGACATCTCCGGTGGCAATGACCGGTTTACCCAGTTCCCTGCCCAGACGGATCACGGTGCGGTTGAACTCCTGCAGCTCTTCCACACTCTGAACCTGTCCCTTTGCCAGCATAAACATGTTGTTAGGCAGGGGCTGAATCTCCAGAAAATCGTAAAACGAGGCGATTCGGAGCAGCTCCGCATGGTTTTTATGGGCAATAATGGCCTGAAACAGCTCGCCCGCTTCACAGGCAGAGCCAATAAGAATACCCTCCCGCCAGCGCATCAGTTCCGATTTGGGCACGCGAGGCACCCGGCGGAAATAATTCAGATGGGCATAGGAGATCAGACGGTAAAGGTTTCGCAGTCCGATCTGATTTTTTGCATAGAGGATGATATGCCGTGGCTGGCGATCCATGATATGTCCGCCGGAGCGAAGCTCCATCATCAGGGGATTGATCCCGTGTAGACTGCTGATCTCCCGCTCTGCCAGCATGGCAAAGAAGCGCTCCAGCATATAGGCCACAGTAATGGCGTCATCCACCGCCCGGTGATGATTGAAATCAGGCAGTTCCAGTGCCTCCGCCACAATGTTCAGCTTGTGGTTATTGAGGGACGGCAGCAGATTCTGCGCCATGATCAGCGTATCCACATAGGTGGGATCATAATCGATCTGCAGACGGCTGCAGGCCGCCAGCACAAAGCCCACATCAAAATCCGCATTGTGGGCCGCCAAAGGACGGTCACCGCAGAATGCCAGAAACTGCGGCAGAACTGTTTCCACATCCGGCGCATCCTGCAGCATATCATCGGTAATGCCCGTCAGATCAATAATCTTCTGGGTCAGCCGCCGATGGGGATTAACAAAGGACTGGAACCGGTCCTTGATCTCGCCGTTGCAGTAAATGGCGGCACCGATCTCAATGATCACGTCGTTCTGGGGAGAAAGACCCGTGGTTTCCAGATCGAAGGCCACATATTCCCCCGTCAGAGGGACATCCTGATCGCCATGGACCACGATCCGGTCATCCACATCGTTGACATAGTAGGCTTCGCAGCCGTAAATGATCTTGATCGGCTGATCGGTACCGGCAACCTTGTTCTTGGAGGCCTTCAGCGCCAGCGGGAACGCCTGCGCGATGCCATGGTCGGTGATGGCGATGGCACGGTGACCCCATGCCGCCGCCTGTGCGATGACGCTGCCCGTATCGGTCAATGCATCCATGCTGGACATATTGGTATGCAGGTGCAGTTCCACCCGCTTTTCCGGTGCCAGATCCTTCCGAACCGGCTTGGTTCCAACCATGATACCCATGGGCTGCAGAACCATTTCGTTGTCATACCGATCCAGAACCATTTTGCCCTGTACCCGCAGCCAGACTCCGGGCTTCGGGATTCGCTCCAGAATGGGCTTGGCCTTGTCCGCTTCCATAAACTGACTGACCCGGATCGAATTGGTTCGATCGGTCATATCAAAGGAAATGACCCACGCGTTGCGCTTTTTCAGCTCCCGATGGTTGACCGCAATGACTTCCCCCTCCACGATGACCTTGAACATATCATCGCTGAGCTCCGCCATGGGCGTGGCCTGTCCGCCGAAGGGACGGCCATAAATCAGATCCGTGGGGACTGCCGCCTGCTCCGCAGGCTTCTGGGCTGCCGCTGGCACAGATGCTGCGGGCATATGCTTCACAGCCTCCTGACGGATTCGCTCCGTTTCCTCAAAGAGCGCCGCGCCTTCCATGGCAGTATTAGCCTCCACCACCAGCTCCGGTGACAGGCCAAACCAGCTGCGGAGCTTCTCCCGCACTCTGGGCAGGTGAGGCTCCAGCTGAGCTTTTCCGTTTGCTACCAGAGAGACGGTAATTTTCTCTGCAGTAATCTCCCATCGGGAGCCAGCCAGAATGGCTCTGGCAGGCGCATAGGCTGCGCAGAGCACATCCACCAGATCCCGGGGCTCCACCTGTGGCAACGCCTCGGGTGCAAACTCCCATTCTGCCTCCAGCTTCTGCAGACCGTAGAGCTCCCGCAGAAGCGAGAACGTACGGCTGATCTCCTCCCGGCTCAGATAGCTGGGGCTGTACAGCCGCAGGGAGATGCGGCGTTCTGACGCATCCAGCTCCGCCCCCCGCAGTTCCACGGCACGCCATTGATTCAGTTTTGCTTCCTCCGGCTGATATTCCGAGAACATCTGCAGGAAGTAAACTGTCTTACTCATATTGTCTCCTATGTATCAAAGGGTTTCCACGTATTCCAGAAGTCTGGGCAGCAGGCGGTCATAGGGGAGCTTTTCCTTCAGCTCTCCCTTGACAAACAGTACGCCGCAGCCGTCGCCGCCGGCAATGCCCACATCCGCCTCACGAGCCTCGCCGGGTCCGTTGACAATGCAGCCCATGACTGCCACGGTGATGGGCTTTTTGCAGTCTGCCAGCGCTTCCTCCACCCGGGAGGCCAGACCGATCAGGTCGATTTTGGTTCTGCCGCAGGTGGGACAGGCAATGATATTCACGCCCTCCTGCCGCAAACCGGCTGCCTTGAGAATGGCTTTTGCCGCGTAAATCTCCCGGACGGGGTCAGCCGTCAGGGAAACCCGGATGGTATCACCGATGCCCTGACAGAGCAGGCCGCCAATGCCCATGGCAGATTTCACCGTACCCATGTACTCCGTGCCGGTCTCCGTCACGCCCAAATGCAGCGGATAATCCGACCTCTGAGAAAACAGGCCGTAAGCCGCCATCATCAGGGGCACGGTACTGGATTTCATGGACACGCAGATATCATCAAAGCCGTATTTTTCCAACAGGGCAATATGGGAAAACGCGCTTTCCACCAGCGCCTCTGCTGTGGGATGACCGTATTTTTTCAGCAGTTCCGGATCCAGACTGCCGCCATTGACACCGATCCGAATGGGGATATGGTGGGCCTTGCAGCAATCCACCACCGCTTTGACCCGATCCTCCCCGCCGATATTGCCGGGGTTGATGCGGATCTTGGCTGCACCGTTTTCCGCTGCCGCAATGGCAAGACGGTAATCAAAATGGATATCCGCCACCAGCGGCAGAGGAGATTGCTCCGCGATCTTACCAAAGCCGGCGGCTGCTTCCATATCCGGCACCGCAAGACGCACGATCTGGCAGCCTGCGGCAGCCAGCGCACGAATTTGAGAGAGCGACCCCCCCACATCCGTGGTTTTCGTATTCAACATAGACTGGATGGACACCGGCGCACCGCCGCCCACAGGCACATTGCCAACAAGGATCTGTTTCGTCATATTATCCACCTGCAATCAGTTTCCAAATATCCTTAAAGCTCACAAAGGCCACAAAGGCCAGAAGCAGAATCATGCCTGCCGCATGGACATAGCCCTCGTATTTGGGGTTGATCTTCCGGCCCAGAACCAACTGCAGCAGACCGTTGACCACCAGAAAGAACACTCTGCCGCCGTCCAGAGCCGGAATGGGCAGCATATTCATTACCGCCAGATTGACCGCAATGAATGCTGCCAGATAGGCGATATTCAGCGCTGCATCGGCTGCACTCTCCGCCGCTTCACCGGACTCCGCAATGACCGAAACGATACCCACCGGGCCGCTCATGTCGTTGATGCTAACCATGCCCTTGACCAGATCACCAAGGCTCATCCAGACCATGCGTCCGAAATCCAGTGACGTATACCACGCGTTTTTCAGCACCGTACCGGCAGTTTTCTCTTCATAGCCAAAGTACAATCCGTAACGGTAAACCGTCTGCCCATCCTCCTCATAGGCCTTTTTGACCATGGGGAAGTCCTCCAGCTTCACCAACTGACCATCCCGCTTCACCGTCAGATCGTAGATCCCGGTGGAATTCCGGCTCAAAAGCATGGACACATCCGAGTACAGGAACACCCGCCTGCCGTCAATTTCATAGAGGGTATCGTTCACCTGCAGGCCATCCTCACGGTGCATGGCACATTCGGGATAAAAATCCACGATTTGCGGTGTGGTAAAGCCCGACACCGTACTGTACATGATCACAAGAATGAGCAGACCGGTGAGGAAGTTCATCGCTGCACCTGCCACCAGAATGACTGCCCGCTTCCATGCTTTGGCTGAGGTAAAGGCTCTGGGGTCGCTGCTGGCCTCATCCTCACCCTCCATAGCACAGAAGCCGCCGATGGGGATCAGGCGCAGCGAATAGATAGTCTCCCCCACCTGTTTTTTCAGCAGTGTGGGGCCCATATTGATGGCAAACTCATTGACACGGACGCCAAAGAGCTTCGCCGTTAGAAAATGCCCCAGCTCATGGGTAAAGATCAAAACGCCAAAGACCAGAATGGCCAGAAGGATATACAACATACATCACCTTTTTACAGAAAAATATTGCTTTGCCGCCTGTCTTGCCAGACGGTCTGCCTCCAAAATCTGTTCCAGAGAAGGATTCTGCACCACCGGAACCTGCGACATGGCATAGGCGATGGAATCGGAAATATCGTAGAAGCCGATCTCATCCCGCAGATAGGCTGCCACCGCCTCTTCATTGGCGCCATTGAGCACGGCGCAGGCCGTACCGCCGATATGGGCTGCTTCCATGGCCAGCACCAGGCAGGGGAACGTCTCCAGATCCGGAGCCGCAAAGGTCAGGGGGGCGCAGGTCAGCAAATCCAGACCTGCAGCGGGGCTTTCCACGCGACCCGGATAGGTCAGGGCAAGCTGAATGGGAATCCGCATATCGGGAACCCCCAGCTGCGCCAGCACCGCGCCGTCGTTGAATTCCACCAGAGAATGGACAATGCTCTGCCGGTGAACCACCACGGAGATCTTCTCCGGCGGCATCCGGTACAGCCGCATGGCCTCGATAAACTCCAGACCTTTGTTCAGCATGGTGGCGCAGTCGATGGTGATCTTCTGCCCCATTTTCCAGTTGGGATGCTTCAGAGCATCGTCTTTTTTGGCGCTCCGCAGCTCTTCCACGGTTTTGCCGTAGAACGCACCGCCGGAAGCGGTGAGAATCAGCCGTTTGACCTCTCCCCTGTCCCGACAGCCCATCAGGCACTGGAAAATGGCAGAGTGCTCCGAATCCACGGGAATGATCTCCGCGCCGTACAGGTCTGCTTCGGACATGACCAGCTCACCGGCGCAGACCAGCGTTTCCTTATTGGCAAGGCCGATGCGCTTGCCCGCACGAACCGCCGCCAGCGTAGGCTCCAGACCCATCATGCCCACCACAGCCGTGATCACCGTGTCGGCCTCCGGCATGGCAGCCGCTTCCAGCAGGCCTTCTTTGCCCCACAGAATGCGGATCTCCGGATCCTGCAGCGCAGCCTGCAGCTGCTCTGCCAGTTCTTTGGTTGACATAACCGCAAGTTGGGGACGGTATTTTCTGCATTGCTCCGTCATCCGATCCAGATTGCTGCCGCAGGTCAGGGCAGCAACCCGGACCCCCAGCTGATCCACCACGTCCAGAGTCTGACGTCCGATGGAGCCTGTGGAGCCCAGAATACTGATGGTTTTCGTCATAACTTCCTCACTTTACGATCATCGGCAGGAGCAGCAACAGGCATTCTGCCAGCGGCGCCACCACCGTCATAGAGTCAAATCGATCCAGAATGCCGCCATGTCCCGGCAGCAGATTTCCGTAATCCTTGATTCCGGTCTGCCGCTTGATGGCGGAATAGGTCAGATCACCCAGAATACAGGTCACGGAGCCGATCACACCGTAGAGGGCAGCTGCCGCGTACCGAACGGTAAAGCCGAAGCCCAGATCCAGCACCAGCGCATAGAGGAACATAAACACGATGGCACTGAGCACACCGCCTGCCGCACCCTCCCAGGACTTCTTGGGGCTGAGAATGGGCGCCATCTTATGCTTGCCGATGGCAATGCCCACAAAGTAAGCGCCGCTGTCGGTGGCAAAGGACAGAATCAGAGGAATCAGTATGTAGAACCGGCCATAGCCCATCATCAAAATGCGGGTCAGGGCAGACAGCAGCAGCGGAATCACAATACCGGCAAACGCCGCAATGCACACTTCCGCAAAAGGCACCTTGCCGTGGGAGGCGATCAGGATCGCAAACAGCGCCATGAAATACAGCCAGAGGATCAAAATGCCCCACTGCCACGGACAGCCGCCATAGCTCCAAAAGCAGACAAACAGCACCATGATCGCAGAGCCGATCATCAGATACAGATTTCGGGCAAGACCGGTCTGATACAGCAGCTCATAGACCGCAATGACAGACATGGCTGCAATCATAATCGCCGTGACAACTTCCGGCAGCACCAGAAGCACCAGCAAAATCAGCGGCAGACCCACGGCCGCAACAAGAATTCTGGTTTTCAATCTATACGCCTCCAAACCGGCGGCTGCGCTTGTTAAACGCCGCAATCGCCTTTTCCAACTCCTCCGGCGTAAAATCAGGCCAGAGCACATCTGTAAAATAGTATTCCGCATAGGCCGACTGCCATAACAGGAAATTGGAAATTCTGATTTCTCCGCTGGGACGGATGATTAACTCTGGATCAGGTATACCGGAAGAATACAGCAGATTTCCGAATTCCGCCTCCGTCAGTGTTTCCGGATCGGCCTTGCCTTCCGCGCATTTTTTTGCATAGGCTCTCACTGCACGGACGATCTCATCTCTGCCGCCGTAATTCAGGCAAATATTGGCCTGAAAACCTTCATATTGTCCGGAAATTTCCCGGGTTTTGTCTGCCAGCGCCTGCAATTCGGGCGAAAGGCGGCTCAGATCACCAAAAAACTGCAGCCGGATCTGGTCCTGCTCCATCTTTTCCAGTGCTTCGAACAGGTATTTTTTCAAAAGGCTCATGATTGCGCCGACTTCTTCTTCGGATCGCTTCCAGTTCTCCGTGGAAAACGCATAGACCGTCAGGTACTGAACGCCGATCTCCTTGCAGTAGGTGGCAATTTTCCGGAAAACCTCGCTTCCCACGCTATGCCCTGCGGTTCTGGGCAGACCGCGGGAGGTTGCCCAGCGGCCGTTTCCGTCCATGACAATGGCAATGTGCTTCGGCACAGGACGATCATCTTCGGGCTTTTCTTTTTTTGCAAATAATTTCATGGCAGTTCCTCAATAGACATATGGGAGAGTTGCAGAGCGCTGCAACTCTCCCCTTAACGGAAGATCCGAATCAGATCTCCATCAGTTCCTTTTCCTTCTTGGCGCACATTTCGTCGACCTTCTTGATATACTTGTCGGTCAGCTCCTGCAGCTCCTTCTCGCCCTTCTTCTGCTCGTCTTCGGTGATCTCGCTCTTTTTCAGAGCCTTCTTGATATAGTCCATACCATCGCGGCGGATGTTGCGGATGGCAACCTTTGCATCCTCGCCGTACTTCTTGACCTGCTTGGTCAGATCCTTTCTGCGCTCCTCCGTCAGCTGGGGGAACACCAGACGGATGATACGGCCGTCATTCTGGGGGTTAATGCCCAGATCGGACACCTGGATCGCTTTCTCAATAGGCTTCAGCAGGCTGCTGTCCCAGGGCTGGATGACCAGCGTTCTGGCGTCGGGAGAAGAAATGCTGGCAACCTGTGCAATGGGGGAATCCGCACCGTAATACTCCACGGAAATACGGTCGAGCACCTGTGCATTGGCACGGCCTGCACGAACAGCGCCGAAATCGCTGGCCAGAACCTCCAACGTTTTTTCCATCTTGCGGTTAAATTCCTTAAAATCCATGTTAAAAAGCCTCCTTTACAATCGTACCAATCTGCTCGCCGTTGAGAACGCGCAGAATATTTTCGGGATCCTTCAGCGCAAACACGAGAACCGGCATCCGGTTATCCATGGCAAGGGATGTTGCGGTGGTATCCATGACGGCCAGATGGTTGGCCAGAACCTCGTCAAAGGTGATGCGGTCATACTTGACGGCAGTGGGATCCTTGGCAGGATCTGCATTATAGACGCCGTCGATATTCTTTGCCAGCAGAATGGCATCGGCTTCAATTTCCACAGCCCGGAGCACAGCGCCGGTATCGGTGGAGAAGAAGGGATTGCCGGTGCCGCAGCCGAAGATCACCACACGGCCCTTTTCCAGATGACGGATGGCTTTACCGCGGATGTACGGCTCTGCAATGGCGTTCATGGCAATGGCTGTCTGCACACGGACTTCCACGCCCCGCTGCTCCAGACAATCCGCCACAGCCAGCGCATTGATGGTGGTTGCCAGCATACCCATATGGTCGGCGCGGGTACGCTCCATACGGTCGCCGCCATCCTTCAGGCCGCGCCAGAAGTTGCCGCCGCCCACGACGATGCCAACCTGAACACCCAGCTCCACAGCCTGCTTGACCACATCACAGACCTGACCGATCACATCGAAATCCAGACCGCGGTGGGCAGAACCTGCCAGCGCTTCGCCGCTGATCTTCAACAAAACCCGCTTGTATTGCAGTTGATTCATAACGGGATACCACTCCAATCTCTATTCATTGTTCTTATTTTATAATATGAAAGCCGTTTTGCAAAGCCTTATTTTCGAAAAATGCGGAAGTTTTCACTTTCTTCACAAATGTATCACAGAAATTTCATGCAGTCGGCATGGGTACAGCTCAGGCAAACCTCAATCTCCGGGAATCGGGCCTGCAGCTTCTCTGCCAGTGGCTTCATCACCGGGTTTTCCGTGTAGAAATGACCGGCATCGATGAGGTTGATCCCCAGATCATAGGCATCCCGGAAATGATTGTACTTTACATCTGCCGTCACCAGCGTATCACAGCCCGCGGCAAGGGCAGCTCCGTACTCATCTCCGCAGGCGCCGCCGCCCACAGCCACCCTGCAGGCCGGTTTTCCGCCATTCACATACCGAAGAACGGGCGTACCAAGCTTTTCCTTCACATGGGCAAGAAACTGCTCCAACGGCTGCTCCTCCACCAGACCTGCCCGCAGAAGGCCATAGGGTCTGCCCTCCGCATCGGTCCCCAGCGGGTGCGGCACATATATATCGGTCAAACCCAGCGTCTGCGCCAGAACGTCGTTAACGCCATCAGGCGCGCAATCCAGATTGGTATGGGCATTGACCGCGGAAATTCCGTTTGCCGCCAGCAGAAGAATACAGCGTCCCACCGTATCATCGGTGGTGACGGTTTTGGGTGCCCGGAAGATCAGCGGATGATGGGTCAGAATCATATCCGCACCCATGGCGATGGCCTCCCGGCACACGTTTTCAAAGGGATCCAGCGCCACAAGAACCTTCTTTACTTCCTGATCCCGACGTCCGCACAGCAGGCCCACGTTGTCCCACTCATATTTCATGGCGGCAGGCGCCAAAGTATTCAAATAATCAAGAATGGTTTGTACCGTCATAAAGCTTCCTCATTTCCCGCACTTCTTCCAGTGCCTGCTGATAATACGAGAGTTTTTCTTTCTTTTCCGGATTGTCGCTGCGGCTGATACCCTCCACCGTATTGACAAGGGCGCGAAGCACCCGGTCAAAATAAGCGGGCAGCAGCGGAGAACCGCACTGCAGCAGCGGCCTTGACAGGTACTGCTCGCCGGGTGAGAGGGGCTTTCCGCCGCCATGGCGGACTTTCATGGTAAAATACAGGAAGGTTCCATCCTGCACCAGATCCTCCCGCTCGATGACAAAGCCGTTTTCGCCTAAGTACCGCCGCAGATCGTTGCCGGAGGTCTGGGGCTGGAGGATCAGCGTATAGCGGGGATCCCGCACCCACACCGCTTCATTCAGAATATGGGCAATGCAGTCGCCCCCCATACCGGCACAGACCACCGTATCCACGGAGCCGGGTTCCAGCGCTGTCAGGCCGTCACCCACATGAAAGGTCATGTTGTTCGCAGTACCGTAGGCTGCGGCGTTTTGCTTTGCTTTTTCCAGCGGCTTTTCCCGCAGATCACAGGCCGCCACAAAGGAAGCGACACCCTCCGTCAACAGCCAGATTCCAAGATAGCCGTGGTCACAGCCAATATCCGCTACCCTCGCCCCCTGCGGCACCATGGCGGCGCAGCAAAGCAACCGTTTGGAAATGGGAATTTTCATAAAAAACTCCTTCTGTCAAAAAAGGTAGGGGGCGGCCTCCCGGACGCCCCGCCGATGCATACAGAACACTGCATGCACCGGGACGTCGAGGACGCCGTCCCCTACGTTAAGGATCCTGTTTACTTGCCGGCTTCTGCCTCGGTGACTTCGATGAAGTAGTTGACCTGCTTCAGGAATGCATCGCAGTCCACGCCGTGAACCATGCAGGCCTCCTCCACGGTCTCACCGCGGGAAGAGGGGCAGCCCAGGCAATGCATGCCGATGGCCATAAACAGAGGGGCAGTCTGCGGTGCGATATCCAGAACATCACCGATGATGGTGGTTTTTTCAATTTTTGCCATAATGATAATCTCCTATCGTTTTTCTTATATTATACCGAAAAAACTGCGAATTTTCAACAGGAATTTACAGTCTGGAAAGCAGTGCTGCAGCCGCCTCCACAGGCTCCGTATTGACCAGCTCCATCTGACCGGCGTCAAACCGCTTGGCAGTTTCCGGGTCAATGGGCAGCCGTGCCAGAACTCGCAGGCAGTAATCCATGGCCACCTCATCCAGATTGCTCTTGCCGAAGATTTCATGCTTTTTGCCGCAGTCGGGGCACTGGAAGTAGCTGTAGTTCTCCACAAAGCCCAGCATGGGGATGTTCATCATCTGTGCCATCTTCACTGCCTTTGCCACGATCATGGATACCAACTCCTGCGGAGAGGTGACCAGAATCACGCCGTCAATGGGCAGGCTCTGGTAGGCCGTCAGGGCCACATCACCGGTGCCGGGAGGCATATCCACGAACATAAAGTCCACATCGCCCCAGCACACATCGGACCAGAACTGCTTGACCACACCGGCTACCACAGGGCCTCGCCACAGCACCGGATCGGTCTCCTGCGGCAGCAGAAGGTTGATGGACATGACTTTCATGCCGGAGGCCGTCTCGGCGGGGATCATGCCGTCATCGGTGCCCATGATCTGCTCCTTCAGGCCGAATGCCTTGGGAATGGAGGGACCGGTGATATCGGCATCGAGAATGGCAGTCTTATAGCCCAGCTTTGCCATGGCAACTGCCAGCATGGACGTGACGGTGCTCTTGCCGACGCCGCCCTTGCCGGACATGACGGCAATGACTTTTTTGACATTGGAATGGGCGTTTGCTGCTGCCAGCAGGCTTTCCGCCTTGCGGTCAGAGCAGCTTTCGCCGCAGGAAGAACAGTTTCCGGAACAGGAACTCATAGGTATACGCTCCTTTTATTATCATAGTGATTGTTATTTTAGCACGTTATGGCGGAAAGTCAACCATGGCGGACAACGGGCCGCAGGTTGTCCAGGACGATTTCCAGCAGTTCATTGGAGAAGGAATAGAATTCCCGGACGGCAGCAGGGAGATGTTCCACGAAGGGCGTGTGGCAACCCAGACCGAGGGCCGTCTGACCGTTGCGTTCCGCCAGAAACCGGGCACGGGTCTGGTGATAATCGGCCGAAATAATCAGCACCGTATCAATTTCCCGCTCCTGACATTTCATCAGGACACTCGCAAAACGGACATTTTCTTTTGTGTCGGTGGCTTCCGGCTCCATATAGACCCGGGACATATCGGCACCGTGGGCTTCCAGCCAGCCAAACATGACCTCCGCTTCCGTGATGCCGTACTCTTTGACATCACCGCCGGAAACCACCAGAGGAATTTCTTCTGTCCGCTGCAGCCAGTCCAGCGCCAGCTCCATGCGGCGGATCAGCTCCGGCTGAACCTCCCCGTCCTTCAGGGCACAGCCCAGCAGCAGGGCATAATCCGCCTGCTCCGGACCCGTATCCGGCGCTGTCCAGCAAATTCCGGCAGTCAGACAGACCGCACAGAGGAACAGCGCTGTCAGAGCCAGAATCCATCTACCGGTTTTGGGAAAACGCTTTTTCAAAAAATACCAGAGCACCAAACCAACAGCCAGCAGGCCAAGGGTCACAACCAGCCACATACCGTCAACCCTCCATTTCCAGAGACAGGGCTTCCCACTGCTCCATCAGGGTCTCCAGCTTCTCTTCCGCTTCTGCTTTTTCCTGCAGCAGGCGGGTCAATTCCTGATAATCAGCGGCGGCAGCTTCGATTTTGAGGTCAAGTTCCGCCACGAAAGCTTCCTGCTTTTCCACTTCCCGCTCCAAAGCACGGAGCTTTTTTTCCAGATTTTTGTTGTTGCTTTGCTGCTTCGGTTTTTCCTTCTTTTCTTTTTTCTCTGCCTGCACCGGCTGCTTCATGGCAGCCTCATGCTCCTTGATGGAGCGGTATTTGGCATAGCCGCACTTGAAATCCCGGATGCCGCCGTCCTCCAGTTCCCAAACACGGGTGGCGAACCGGTCTACGAAATACCGGTCATGGGACACAAACAGCAAGGTTCCCTCATATTCATCCACGGCAGCTTCGATCCACTCCCGGGAGGCGATATCCAGATGGTTGGTGGGCTCGTCCAAAATCAGCAGATTGATTTTTTCGTCCATGAGCATGCAAAGCCGCAGCCGACTCTGCTCACCTCCGGAAAGAGACTTGACGGTCTTGAACACATCCTCGCCCTGAAACATGAACCCGCCCAGCCGGTCGCGGGCTGTCTGCGGTGTGCAGTTCTTTTCATAGAGCATGGTATCATAGAGCGTCCGCTCCGGATGGTCAAAATGGATGATCTGGGGAAGATACGCCGATTTGACCGTGGGGCCAAAGCGGATTCTGCCGGTGGTTCCGTTTTCTTCCCCCAAAAGGATCTTCAGGAAAGTGGATTTACCGGTACCATTGTCGCCCAGCAGAGCGATCCGCTCACCGCCGGTGACCTCCAGCTCCACATCGGAGAACAGCACCCGGTCTCCGAAGGATTTGGACAGGTTTTTGATGGTAAAGACCTCGTCGCCGTAGAAGCTCTTTTCTTCAAAGCGCATCCGCAGCTGCTTTTCCTGCGTGGGACGGTCAGTCTTTTCGATGCGGTCGATGCGATGCTGGATGCTCATGGCTCTGCGATAGAGAGTGCGGTTGTTGATGCCCCAGCCCTTCATCCGTTCCACGGTGTAGCTCAGCTGTTTGATCTTGGCCTGCTCCTGCTCATACTGCTTCAGCTGCAGTTCAAACCGAGCCTGCTTTTCCTCCACATAGAAGGAATAGTTGCCGGAATAAAACTCCGCTTTGCCATCCCGCAGCTCCACGATTCGCTGGACGATTCGATCCAGAAAAAACCGGTCGTGGGAAATGGTCAGCACGGTGCCCTTGAACTTGAGGATGTACTCCTCCAGCCACTCCACACTCTTCATATCCAGATGGTTGGTGGGCTCGTCCAGCAGCAAGATATCCGTCTTTTCCAGCAGCAGGCGGGCCAGATTGACCCGGGTCTTTTCACCGCCGGAAAGATCACAGAACAGCTGCTGCCGCATGGCTTTCGGCACATTCAGGCCGTTGCAGATCTTTTCCAGATCCACATCGATCTCATAGCCGCCACCCACCGTATAACGGTTCATCAGGGCATCGTACTGCGCCAGCATCTCCTGCGTGGTATGCTCGGTCATCCGGGCTTCCAGTTCTTCCAGCTGCCGTTTGCAGGCAGAAAGTTCCGCAAAGGCCGACCGCAGCACTCGTTCCACCGTATAATCGATGGGATAATTGGGAATCTGGGAGATCAGGCCGATCTTTTTATTGGGGGCGAAGGTGATCTCACCCGTATCATACCCGATTTCGCCGGTCAATATTTTAAACAGCGTGGTCTTGCCCGCGCCGTTGCGGCCCATGATACCCACGCGCTCGCCGGCCTGCACCTCGAAGGTCAGGCCGTCCAGAAT
>JAZSCX010000023.1:0-18809 GCA_045530865.1 Candidatus Avilachnospira sp. | reverse complement strand
CAAAAACCCTTTGTCAAGAACTTTTTTCATTTCTTTTTTCATCCGGCTCGGTGTTTTCCGCCTCTCTCGAAGCAGCTTTCACATAATACTACATACAAATCCCTTTGTCAACAACTTTTTTCTACTTTTTTTGATATTTTTCCGCTTTCGGCATAGTTCATAATGAAACGCGTTTCAAATATCGGATCGACAGCAGATTACACAAGCGCTCATTCCGCTTTATCGGAAGTTTTCCCCGATCAGGTACAGTCCCGGGCGGTTCAGGTTCATGACTGTCCAGATGCCGATGCCGGCAAGGCCAAATTCCTTTACCAGATCGAATTTTGCCTGCCATGACCGCACATCCTCGAACCAGACCTCGTGCAAAATTCCCTCCTGCCGGTAGCGGAACCACGGCGACTGGGCCACGGGATCAAACAGAATATCCGCGCCCACCCGACGGGCGATGGACACCGCCTCCAATGAGCCAATGGTACGCGCCACGGTCTGTTCCCGCACATAGGGCAGGGGCCAGTCGTAGCCGTAGTTGGCCATGCCCAGCAGCAGCTTTTGCGGCGGGATCTCCGTGACGGCATATTCCACCACCCGGCGCACCTGATCCAGTGGCGCCACGGCCAGCGGCGGGCCGTATTTATAGCCCCATTCGTAGGTCATCAGCAATAACCGGTCTGCCACCTCACCCAGGGCGGCATAATCCTTGCCCTCGTAGAGCAAACCCCGCTGCTGGCGGCTGGTCTTGGGCGCCAGACAGATGGAAACCGGATACGGCAGCCGCTCCACCGCCTTTTGCACAAAGGCCGTCAGATCCTGCCGGTTGACTGCCGGAACGAACTCAAAATCGATATTCAGCTCTCCGTAACCCTTTTCTGCCATGGTGACCGCCAGTTCCTCCAATAGCCGATCCTGCGCCGCCTCATTTTCCAGCAGTCTGCTCAGCAGCACATTGCTGAACCGCTCCATCCTGTCCAATGGCGCCAGCACCAGCGCCGCCGTGACCCCGTAATCCCTTGCCCGATCCACCATCCAGCCGTCATTCAGCGCCGGCGGCAGCAGCATGCCATCTTCCGTGAAGCCGTAGGTGAACACAAACAGCTGATTGAGGAAGGGCAGCGTCTCGTTCAGCACCCACGGACTGATGAACGGATAGGCGTAGCCGCCCACCTGCACGGTAAAATCGCCGGTTTTGGCCTCGTTCAGAAGCAGCAGCGCCTGCCCGGGAATGATCACATTGGAATTGGGGATCTGGTTGAGATACTGGATCACATCCACGGGAACGCCGCTGCGGACAGAAATATCGCCCAGCGTATCGCCGGGCTGTACGACATAAATCATAAAAATCACCCCGGACAGTATATGCCCGCGGAATGCTGAATGATGAATGCTGAATGATCGGTTCACTCAGCATTCATCATTCTACATTATATATAGTATCACGCTATGGCGGTCAGCACCACCACCATGAGCACGGTGCTGATCAGCACACTTCTTTCTTTTTAATAGTGGCGGCGTAGGCGCTGTTGCACAGGCCCAGCACGGCGGAGACGATAAACAGCAGCTCAATGCCCAGGCTCTTCCAGATCCAGCCGCCGCACAGGGCGATAAAAATGGTGATCACATGGTTGATGGACACACCGGTGGAGATGGTGGCCTTCACTTCCTCGGGATTATCCGCCAGATCCTGCACATAGACGTTGGAGGCCATGGAGGCCTGGGAGATCACGGCGTCCAGAACATAATTGCAGCAGCAGATCACAAACGCCGCCTCCATGGAGAAAAGCCGGTGGGCAAAACCATAGAAGAAGCAGACAATGACCAGGATCAGAGTATCGCTGACCATGACCACCTTGTAGCCCAGCCTGTC
The DNA here is from genome assembly GCA_045530865.1 of Candidatus Avilachnospira sp. GTDB lineage: Bacteria > Bacillota > Clostridia > Oscillospirales > Oscillospiraceae > Avoscillospira. Next base: position 16,948 of record JAZSCX010000023.1, on the reverse strand, counting down.
GATGATCCGGCCGATCAGGGGCGAGGTAAGGAAGCACATAATGGCGGAAATGGCAAACAGCAGACTGATGGTTGCGGCATTGGCACCGTAGAACAGAATCAGCACATAGGGACCGAAGGTCAGGAACACCTGCTTCCGGGCGCCGTAGAACATCTCCAGCATGTAGTATTTATTGTATTTTTTATGGAAGTAAAACCGGCGCTTGGTGGCGTCCGTCTGGCTCTTTCCCCGCATCCCGAAGGCCAGCACCATGCTGACGGCCGTCAGAACCGTGGCGATCCAAAAAAAGGACGTATACAGCCCCTTGGAGGCCGCCGCCATGCCGAACACCGCCACGATCACCAGATAACCTGCCAATGTGCCGATCTGGTTCATGGCGTTCTGTCCGCCCAGGGCTTCACCGCCCCGTCCCGGTTTGGCATAGCTGAGGGAAATGGTGCTCTTCATGCCGATCTGAATGTGCTCGCCCAGCGAATACATGCAGATGGCCAGGGTGACCAGCACCTTGTCCGGCGGCAGGATGGCATGCATGCCCATGCCCACCAGCATGATGACCGCGCCCATTTTATAGAGATTTTCCGCAGACAGCATGAAAAATGCCGCCAGAAGGAACACCAGCAGCACGCCCGGCAGCTCCCGGAAAAATTCCGTGACGCCCCGGTCCATTTCGCCCATGCCCACGATCTCCGCCAGATAGTTGTCCAGAATGCCCTTGTAGATGCCGTAGGAAAGACCCATGATCAGAACGGACAGGAAAAACGCCCGGTAGCTTGTCTGAGGCTGAAAGGCATCGCGGAATTGAAATTTTTTGAGGATCGTTTTCATTTATCTCTATATTCCTCTCGTTTGGTTCCGGCTGCGAAAGCCATTGTATATAGTACTGCGGAAATGGCAATTACGCAAGAGGGAAGAAGGAGGAATGATGAATGCTGAATGATGAATGAATGTGTCGCCGCAGGCGACAAAGGGGGGGCACTGGCTGTCGAGCGTAGCGAAACTTATGGGGGCTGCGAAGCAGAAATGGCACTGCCCTAACCCACACCCGGTCGGCAAGCCGACCACCCTCTCCCAGGAGAGGGCGAGTATGGTGCCGATCATGAGGGGAAGGGTGCGTTCATTCCATTCTGCATTCAGCATTCAGCATTTGATAATAGGAATACCGTGTCGGTCTGACACGGTATTCCTATTATCATTTAAACTTCCTGCTCTCTGCCACGGCAAGCTCGTCGCAGCGGTTATTTTTTTCATTTTCCGCGTGACCCTTGACCCAGTGGTAGCGCAGCTGGTGCTTTCCGACCAGCGGCAGCAGCTGCTCCCACAGATCCACGTTCAGCGCCGGCTTTTTATCGGATTTGATCCAGCCCTTTTTCTTCCAGCCGTAGACCCAGCCTTTTTCCAGCGCATCGATGACGTACTTGGAATCCGAGTACAGCTCCACGATGCATGGCTCCTTCAATGCCCGCAGCGCCGTGATGACGGCGGTAAGCTCCATGCGGTTGTTGGTCGTTTCGGCTTCGCCGCCGGAGAGTTCCTTTTCCACAGCGCCGTAGCAGAGGATGGCGCCCCAGCCCCCGGGACCGGGATTGCCGGAACAGGCGCCGTCGGTATAAATGGTGACAGTTTTCATGGCGTTCCTTTCTGAAAGGGAAACGGATTGCCACGGGCCTTACGGCCCTCGCAATGACATTCAAAAAAAAGATGGTCATTGCGAGGAGCGAAGCGACGTGGCAATCTTTGCGGTTTATTCCTCTTCTTTATCCGTTCTCTGGATGGAGATGACCTCGTTGCCCTCTTCCACCCGCATGAGAATGACGCCCTGGGTGCCTCGGCCGTAGGTATTGATATCAGAAGCCGCCATACGGATGATCACGCCGCCGTTTTCGATCAGCATCACATCATCGTTATCATCCACCATGGCAACCCCGGCCACCAGACCGGTCTTGGCGGTCAGGTTATAGTTCTTCATGCCCTTGCCGCCGCGGTTCTGGGCTCGGTATTCCTCCAGCGCCGTCCGCTTGCCGTAACCGTTCTTGGTGACAGTCAGCAGCTCCTTGCCGTTCTCCGCCACACCGGCGCCCACGACCCGGTCGCCGTCCTCCAGACGGATACCCCGGACGCCGCCGGCGTCACGTCCCATGGGACGGATTTCTTCTTCCTCGAAGCAGATGGCCATGCCCTGCTCCGTGGCAAGCAGGATTCTGTCCTGCCCGCTGGTTTTGAGCACCGTGATCAGCTCGTCGCCCTCTTCCAGCGTCAGGGCACGGATGCCGCCCTTACGGTTGGTGTCCAGCGTTTTCATCCCCAGCCGCTTGACGGTGCCGTTTCTGGTGACCATGACCAGATAGGCGTCCTCCTCCATCTCCCTAGTCAGGAGCATGGCGGTGATCTGTTCCTCCGGCTCCAGCGGCAGCACATTGACAATGGCGGTGCCTCTGGCGGTACGTCCGGCCTCGGGGATCAGATAGCCCTTTCTCCGGTGGACACGGCCCGTATTGGAGAAAAACATGAGCATATCGTGGGTAGAGGCCACAAACAGGCTCTTCACATAGTCCTCTTCCTTCAAATTCTGGGCAGCCACGCCTCTGCCGCCTCTGCGCTGGGTGCGGTAGGTGGCGGTGGGCATGCGCTTGATATAGCCCTGATTGGAGAGGGTATAGCAGCAGTCCTCTTCCTCGATCAGATCCTCGATATCGATCTCGTCCAGCACTTCCTGAATTTCCGTCACGCGGTCATCGCCGTATTTATCCCGGATCTGGATCAGCTCTTCCTTCAGGACGGCCTTGATCTTTTCGGGGTCAGCCAGCAGATCCTTGAAATAGGTGATCTTTTCCTGCAGCTCCTGATATTCGGCCTCCAGCTTTTCCCGGTTGAGGCCCTGCAATGCGATCAGACGCATATCACAGATGGCCTGCGCCTGCACATCGTCCAGACCGAACCGCTCCATGAGCCGCGTCTTGGCGTTATCGTAGCTGGTACGGATGATGCGGATGACCTCATCGATGTTGTCCTGCGCGATCAGCAGGCCTTCCAGCAGATGGGCCCGCTCCTCGGCCTTTTTCAGGTCATATTGGGTTCTGCGGACGATGACCTCCTGCTGATAGGCCAGATATTCATCCAGCACCTGCCGCAGGCTCAAAATCCGGGGCTGGGACTGGTTGTTCACCAGCGCCAGCATGATGATGGAGAAATTGGACTGCATGGCAGTCTGCTTGAACAGGTGGTTCAGCACCACCTGAGAATTGGCATCCTTTTTCAGCTCGATGACGATGCGCATGCCGTTGCGGTCGGTCTCGTCACGGAGGTCGGAAATGCCCTCGATCTTCTTATCCCGCACCAGATCCATCATATGCCGCACCAGCATGGTCTTATTGACCTGATAGGGCAGCTCGTTGACGATGATCCGCTCCCGATCCTTGCCGAAGGACTCGATGGCGGTACGGGCGCGGACAACGACCTTGCCTCTGCCGGTAGCATAGGCGGCACGGATGCCACTGCGGCCCATGATGATGCCCTTGGTGGGGAAGTCGGGGCCCTTGATGTGCTCCATCAGATCGGAGAGGGTGGCCTCCGGATCATCCAGCACACAGAGGCAGGCATTGATGGTCTCCCGCAGATTGTGGGGCGGGATGTTGGTGGCCATGCCCACGGCGATGCCGGAGGAGCCGTTGACCAGCAGATTGGGGAAGCGGCTGGGCAGCACACGGGGCTCTCTGGTGGTCTCGTCATAGTTGGGATCCCAGTCCACGGTCTCCTTGCCGATATCCCGGAGCATTTCATCGGCGATCTTGGAGAGCTTGGCCTCGGTGTAGCGGTAGGCGGCAGGGGGGTTGCCGTCCACGTCGCCGAAGTTGCCCTGACCGAGTACCAGCGGATAGCGCATGGAGAAATCCTGCGCCATACGGACCATGGCATCATAGACGGAGCTGTCGCCATGGGGGTGATACTTACCCAGCACATCGCCGACGACGGTGGCGGATTTTTTCGTTTTCTTATCGGAAGTCAGGCCCGTTTCGTGCATGGAATACAGAATCCGGCGGTGGACAGGCTTCAGACCGTCACGGACGTCGGGCAATGCACGGCCCACCATGACGGACATGGCATAGTCGATGTAGCTGGACTGCATTTCCTGCACCAGCTCCGACTGGGTAATGATCTGATTGGGGAATAAGATATCCTCCGGCTTGTAATCTCTGTTATGTGCCAAAAGGGTTCCTCCTTATATCAACTGCTTTCCATCCATTGTACTTTTCTTGTTTCCAATTGACAGTTGACAGTTGACAATTGACAATGATGGTATCTCCTTCGGAGATAGATTTTTAGTTCTTGCGGAATAAAACTGTCAGTTTTATCGATCAGAATGACATGAACATTTGATGATTGGCAGTTATGTGGAATTTTCAATTGTCGCGTTAGCGACACCACAACTGTCCACTGTCAACTGTCAACTGATCAGATATCCAGATTCACAACATATCTGGCATTTTCTTCAATCCACTGTTTCCGGGGCTCTACTTCCTCGCCCATGAGGATGGAGAACACCCGGTCGGCGGCGGCGGCATCGTCCAGCGTGATTCGGCGCAGGGTACGGCGGTCGGGATCCATGGTGGTCTCCCACAGTTCATCCTTGTCCATTTCGCCAAGACCCTTGTACCGCTTGATCTCAATACGGGTATTGGGGTTGTCGCCCCGGAGCTCGGCGGAGATCCGGTCGCGCTCTTCATCGGAATAGGCCACCCGCTCCGTCTTGCCCTTGATCAGCTTATACAGGGGCGGCACGGCGGAATAGACATAGCCATGCTCGATCAGGGGCCGCATATACCGGAAGAAGAAGGTCAGAAGCAAGGTACGGATATGGCTGCCGTCCACGTCGGCATCGGACATGATGATGATCTTGTGATAGCGGAGCTTTTCGATGTTGAAATCGTCCGCAATACCGGCGCCCAGCGCGGTGATCAGGGGCGCCAGCTTATCGTTGCCGGAAACCTTGTCGGCTCTGGCCTTTTCCACATTGAGCATCTTGCCCCACATGGCGAGTATCGCCTGAAAACGGGAGTCCCGCCCGTTGATGGCGGAGCCTGCGGCGGAGTCACCCTCGACGATGTAAATTTCGCAGAGACTGGGGTCCCGCTCGTTGCAGTCCTTCAGCTTATCGGGCATCTGACCGGACTCCAATCCGGTCTTGCGGCGGATATTTTCTCTGGCCCGCTTGGCAGCCTCTCTGGCACGGTTTGCCAGCATGGCCTTTTCCAGAATGATCTTACCCACGGAAGGGTGCTCTTCCAGATATTCCGCCAGCAGCTTGGAAACGATGTTGTCCACCAGCGTGCGGATGTGGGCGTTGCCCAGCTTGGCCTTGGTCTGACCCTCGAACTGGGCGTCCGTAAGCTTCACGGAGATGACCGCCGTGATGCCCTCACGGACGTCGCTGCCCTCCAGCTTGTCGGCGTCGGTTTTGATCATGCCGGTTTTCTGACCGTAGGCGTTGAGCACTCTTGTCAGCGCCGTTTTGAAGCCGGTCTCGTGCATACCACCCTCGGGAGTGCGGATATCGTTGGCAAAGGACACCATATTTTCATTGAAGCCATCGGAATACTGCATGGCGATCTCCGCCACGGAGTCTCCCTTGGCGCCCTGCATATAGATGATGCTGTCGTGAATGGGGGTTTTTCCCTTGTTCAGCCAGGTGACATACTCCCGGATACCGCCCTCGTAGCAGAATTCCTCCCGGTTTTCCAGTCCCGGGCGCTTATCCTCCACGGAGATCTTCAGGCCGGCATTGAGGAAGGCCTGCTGCCGCATCCGGTCGCGGAGCACAGCGTATTCATAGATCACCGTATCGAACATTTCCGGATCGGGCTTGAAGGTGACCATGGTGCCGGTTTTATCGGTGGCACCCACTATTTTCATCTCCTGGGTGATATAGCCCCGGGCGAAGCGCATCTGGTGGATCTTTCCATCCTTGTGGACATCCACCTGAAGCCATTCGGAAAGGGCATTGACAACCGAGGCGCCCACGCCGTGGAGGCCGCCGGAGACCTTATAGCCGCCGCCGCCGAATTTGCCGCCGGCATGGAGCACCGTAAAGACGACCTCCAGTGCGGGCTTGCCGGTCTGGGGCTGAATGTCCACCGGGATGCCGCGGCCGTTGTCGGTGACGGTGATGGTGTTGCCCTCGTTGATGATGACGCCGATCTCGGTGCAGTAGCCGGCAAGGGCTTCATCGATGGAGTTATCCACAATTTCATACACCAAATGATGCAGACCGGACGCGGATGTGGAGCCGATGTACATACCGGGGCGTTTCCGGACGGCCTCCAGACCCTCCAGCACCTGAATCTGACTGGCGTCATAGGTTTCTTCTACTTTGGTTAAGATTTCTTCAGACATGTTTTATCCTCCGTATAACGGACTAATGCCTTCCCCTTGAGGGGAAGGTGGCCCGAAGGGCCGGATGAGGTGTGTGCAGGCACTGTCAAAACACCTCATCAGTCAGCCTTGAGGCTGACAGCTTCTCCTCAAGGAGAAGCCTTTTTGCTGCGCAGCAATTCTAAAATATCTTCACAAACGGCAGAGAACTGCCGATTGATATCGGAGTTGGAGTATCGTTTGACTGTGAGTCCAAGACTGTTGAGATACGCATCCCGAACCTTATCCATGGAAGGATCTTCATAATGCTGGCTTCCGTCCAGTTCGATGACCAATTTGGAAGAAGCGATATAAAAATCCACAATGTATGACCCGATCACATGCTGCCGTTTCACAGTAACAGGCAGCTGCCTGAGAAAATCATACCATAGATGACGTTCTTCTTTGGTCATATCCCGCCGCAATTTCTGCGAAAAAGTCCGCAATTTTTCGTTGTTATGGTTCATTTCATTCTCTTCTCCAGCGTGGCGGCGTTGAACTGGCAAAGGTACACTCTATCCATGCCGAATTCGTTGGTCAGGAGGAAGGATTTGGGCAGATCTTCTGTGGCCGTGACCACTTCGCCGTTTTTTTCCGCCTGTGAGAGAAACTTTCTTGTATGTTTGGAACAGGTTGTATTGTCCAGATCAAAGATCCCAATGATGGTCTTATCCCGGACAGCCATATCCGAACCGATGGGAATGTACATAGAAACCTCCGGTTTTCAATTGACAATTGACAATGAATGTATCGGCTTCGCCGATGATTTTCAGTTCTTGCAGAGCAAAAATGCAGGTATTTTCTTTCTAAATAAAACTGACAATTGATTATTGGCAGCTATATTCAGCTTTTCAATCGTCGCGTCAGCGACACCTTAATTGTCAACTGTCAACTGTCAATTGTCAATTTTTACCCTACCCTTTCGCCGTTGCGGATCAGGATCACCTTGCCCAGCTCGGTGAGCTTATCCGTTTCGCAGCAGGTGATGAAAACCTGTCCGGACCTGATCTGATTCAGGACGAAATCCTGCCGTCTCTCATCCAGCTCCGACAGCACATCGTCCAGCAGCAGCACCGGTTCCTCTCCCGTATCGTCCCGGAAGATCTCCCGTTCCGCCAGCTTCAGGGAAATGGCGGCGGTGCGGGTCTGTCCCTGTGAGCCGAAGGCCTTCAGGCTCACCCCGTCCAGCAGCACATCGAAATCGTCTTTGTGGGGGCCGGTGAGGCACTGACCGCTGTCCAGCTCCGCCCGCAGATGGCTCTGCTGATGCTCGAGAATTTTACTCTCCAGCACCAGCCTTGGCTGCAGGGGATCTTCGATGGTGGAAACGGTCTTGTAGCTCAGCTTCAGTTCCTCACTGCCACCGGAGAACTCCAGATGGTACTTTGCGGTGCATTTTGCCAGCTTTTCCAGATAATTTGCCCGGTATCCGATCAAAATCGAGCCCACCTGCGCCATGCGCAGATTGAACTCCGGTAGGGTATCCGCCAGACCGGGAAACTCCCGCCAGTCCTTCAAAATCCGGGTTTTGTGCTCCAGCAGGCGGCTGTACTCCGTCAGGGCCTTTTCATAGCCGGGACGCAGCTGGCACAGGGCCTGATCCAGCAGCTTTCGCCGGGCAGAAGCGCCGGACTTCAGCACCATCAGATCCTCGGGGCAGAACAAAACCGTGGTCAGCAGGCCGTGGAAATTCTGGAAGCTCTTCTGCTTCACACCGTTGAGATACAGCTGCCGCGGCTTTCTGCCGGCAAACAGCACCGCGCGAACGGTCTGTGCGCGTTCCTGTGAAAAGACCTCCGCCTCCAGATCGGCAAAATCCGCGCCGAACTGCAGCAGCTCCGCTTCCTTTCGGGTGCGGAACCCGTGACCGGCGGACAGATAATAGATGGCCTCCAGCAGGTTGGTTTTGCCCTGGGCGTTGTCGCCCAAAATCAGGTTGACGCCGGGAACAAAATCCACACTCAGCGCCGTGTAATTTCGGAAGCCCCGCAGCTGCAGACTATTGAGCTGCATCTTCTGTCACACGCCAGGACTGACCGTTGAAAGTGACCACGTCGCCGGGGCGCAGCTTTTTGCCCCGCATGGTGCAGACCTCACCGTTGACCAGTACGGCCTCTTCCAGAATAAAGGTCTTGGCCATGCCGCCGGATTCCACGGCATTGGCAAATTTCAAAAAATCCTGCAGCTTGATAAATTCGGTGTGGATGGGGATTTCTTCCACGGCTGCACTTCTTTTCGTAACGCGCACTTTCATTTTAAAACCTCCGGGTCAATCGCAATTGACAGTTGACAATTGACAATGAATGTGTCGGCTCCCTCTTCGAGGGAACTGACAGTGTAGAAAACGGATTGCCACGCGCCTGTCGGCGCTCGCAATGACAACTTAAACTTGGAATTTCCGTAGGGGCGACCATTGGTCGCCCGCCTATTTCGATCATCCGCGAAGCGGATACCACAATTGTCAACTATCAATTGTCAATTGTCAATTTTAAAGCAGAATTTATTCTGCTTTCAGCCGTACGGGCAGGACCATGTAGGCAAATCTCCGGCTTTCGTCGCAGGGGGTCAGGACAATGGGGCTCAGGCCGTTGGACAGCTCCAGCATGACCTCGTCATCGGGCACGGCCTTCAGCGCGTCCAGCAGATACTTGCAGTTGAAGCCGATCTCCAGCTCCTTGCCGTCGCCTGCCACATCGCAGACGTCGTGGGCCTCGCCGATGGTGGTCACGGTGCGGAAATCCGCCAGATTATCGGAAAATTTGCAGCGGACAGGGCTCTTGATCTTCTCGGAGATGATCAGACCCACCCGGTCGATGGATGCGGTCAGCCGGGAACGGTTGGCAGCCAGCTTGATGGGGTTGTTATCCGGCACCACCCGGCGCCAATCGAGGAAATCGCCCTCCAGAATACGGCAGACCAAAGTCACACCGCTCATTTCAAACAGAATATGCTTTCTGCCCAGGGTGAAGGAGGCAGGCTCGTCGGAGTCGCCAAGGATCTTTTCTACTTCTTTCAATGCAGAGGCAGGCACCACGAATTTGACAGTGCGCTCCGTGGGCTGCTCGGGGAAGAACCGCCGCAGCGCCAGCCGGTAGCCGTCCACGGCCACCATGGTAATGGACTCGTTTTCCACCTCGATCAGGCAGCCCGTATGGATGGGCCGGGCCTGATTTTCGCTGACGGAGAACAGAGTTCCGCCGATCAGCTCCCGCAAGGCGTACTGGGGCAGCTTAATGGCATTTTCGAATTCCACGTCCGGCAGCTCGGGGTAGTCCTCCGCCGTCATGGCGGTGATGGTAAAGGAAGAAATGCCGCAGCGGATGGAGACTTTGTAATTTTCATCCACGGTGATGGTGACTTCGTCATCGGGGAGCTTGCGGATGATATCGAAGAACAGGCGGGCGGGCATGACGCAGGTGCCGGTCTCCTGAATATCGGCCTCCACAGTGACGGTAATGCCCGTCTCCAGATTATAACCGGAAAGGTAGAGGTACATGCCAGCCTTCAGATAAATTCCTTCCAGAGCGGAAATGGCGCTTTTCTGGGCCACGGTACGGGAAGCCACAGAGATGGCATTGACCAGCAGGCTTTTTTCGCAGCTAAATTTCATGGAAAAACCTCCTTCAGATGGGCCGGACCTTTCCACAGGCTCCGGATGGGGAAAAAACGTTAATTTCCAGCTTTCTAAGAGAGAAAGAGAGAATATTGCAGCAGTAACAGCAGTAGGGGAAATTTATGTGGAAAACTGCCGCAAAGCCAGTGATTGCAGGGGGTTACAATCCACAGCCGCCTGTGGATGATTGAACGGCAATCCACAGGGGAAAAGGGCAGCCAATTCGTTCAGTGGTTATCCACACAAATGCATCCACAATCCACAGGGGCTGTGGATTGTAAAATTGTCAACTGACTTTAAAGTTTGTTGTTGATATTGGCCTTGATATCCCGGATGACATCGTGCAGCGGATTGGTGGTATCCTTCAGCAGATCCTCGATTTTTTTCACGCCGTGCATGACGGTGGTGTGGTCGCGGTCAAATTCCTTGCCCACGTCCGGCAGACTCAGGTTGGTCATGCTGCGGATCAGGTACATGGCGACCTGCCGGGCTTCGGCAGTGCCCTTGTTTTTCTGGGTGCTGCGGATGGTAGATTCGGAGATGTTATAGAACCGGCAGACCTCGGAGATGATCAGCTCCGGCGTGGGCAGGGTCTCGGCCTTGCCCTTGTACATGTCTTTGATGGCTCGGGAAACGCTGGGCACGTCCAGCGTCATACCCGTCAGATCCCGGTAGGCCTTGATCTTTTTCACAGTGCCTTCGATCTGCCGGATGTTGTTGGTGATGTTTTCCGCGATGTAGGAGCAGACGTCCACCGGCATTTCTATGCCAAGACTGATGGATTTTTCTCGGATAATGGCCATTCTGGTCTCATAATCGGGGGGATTGATATCGGCGATCAGGCCCCACTCAAAACGGGTCTTGAGACGGTCCTCCAGACGGAGCAGGTCACTGGGCGGACGGTCAGAGGTCAGGACGATCTGCTTCTGATTCTCGTAGAGGGTATTGAAGGTATGGAAAAATTCCTCCTGCGTGGACTCCTTGCCGGCAATAAACTGCACGTCATCCACCAGAAACAGGTCGGCATTGCGGTACTTGCTGCGGAATTCCTGATTGCGGCCTTCCCGCAGGGCGGTGATCAGCTCATTGGTAAATTCGTCGCCCTTGATGTAGACAATGTTGTAATCGGGATGGGCCTGATTGATGACGCCGGCAATGGCGTAAAGCAGGTGGGTCTTGCCCAGACCGGAGGGACCGTAGATAAACAGGGGATTGTAGGTTTCGGCGGGATGGTTGGCCACAGCCACGGCGGCGGCATGGGCAAACCGGTTGGAGGGGCCGACAATAAAGCTGTCAAAGGTGAACTGGGGATTGTATTCGATGAAGCGGGGCTTCTGGATGGCGCTCTGCTGGCGTCTCTCCTCCAGCTCTTCGGGAGAGACGATTCGGACTTCCACATTGGTGTGGAACAGCTCTTTCATGGCATCCTGAATATAGGGGATAAACCGGGTCTCAATGATCTCCCGGCGAAAGGCGTCATGGGAACAGAGGGTCAGCTTCTGATCGTTCAGTTCCACCACTTCGGCGTCCTCAAACCAGCCGGAGACCACCGTATCGGAAAGCAGACTTTCCATATGGGTCAGAACCTTCGCCCAGACATAGGAGGAAGTATACATGAAAAACTCCTTTCGTTGGGGTTTTGAAAAGCAAAAACTTCGCAGAATAATTCACAATAAAGTATAGCACAAGAGTAAGCATTTTGCAAGTTCCATACTATATTGAATCAAAACAAAAAAACAGGGTTGAAAAACCCTGTTTTTTTGAGTTGACAGTTGACAGTTGTCAACTGTCAATTGTCAATTATAAATCCCAGTGGAAAGATATCTCGTCCCCGTGTCAGGCAGGATGACCGTAATGCGCTTGCCTGTCAGTTCCGGGCGTTTTGCGGCCTCTGCGGCGGCTGCAAGGGCCGAACCGGCGGAAATACCCACCAGCAGACCCTCGCTTCGGGCGACCAGCTTCGCCGTTTCCATGGCGTTTTGGTCGGTCACAGGCAATACTTCGTCATAGACCGACCGGTCCAGTGTGGCGGGAATGAAATTGGCGCCGATGCCCTGAATTTTGTGGGGTCCGGCCTTGCCGCCGGACAGCAGGGGAGATGCCGCCGGTTCCACGGCGATCACATGGATGGCGGGATTTTGCTTTTTCAGATACTTTGCCGTGCCGGACAGGGTGCCTCCGGTGCCCACGGCGGCCACCAGAACGTCGAGATTGCCGTTCAGATCCTTCCAAAGCTCCGGGCCGGTGGAGCGGTAGTGGGCTTCCGGGTTTGCCATGTTGTCAAACTGCCCCAGAATGACGGCGCCGGGGATGGTATCCCGCAGCTCTTCGGCCTTTTCGATGGAGCCCGCCATGCCCTTTGCACCTTCGGTCAGCACGATCTGAGCGCCGTAGGCGCGGATCAAGTTCTGCCGTTCCACGCTCATGGTATCGGGCATGGTGAGAATGACCCGGTAGCCCTTAACGGTGCCCACCCACGCTAGGCCGATACCGGTGTTGCCGGAGGTGGGCTCGATGATGGTGGCGCCGGGCTGTAGGGTGCCGTCCGCCTCAGCAGCGGCAATCATGTTGGCGGCAACGCGGTCCTTAACGGAGCCTGCCGGATTATAATACTCCAGCTTTGCCAGAATATGGGCGTTCAGTCCCAGCGCTTCCTGAAACCGGTGCAGCTCCAGCACCGGTGTGCGTCCAATCAGCTCGGTAAGAGAATGGTAGATCATAAAAAACCTCCGGATCAGTTTTCCAAAAAAGCGGATTGCCACGGCCTTTCAGGCCTCGCAATGACCATCGTTGTTTGTATGTCATTGCGAGGAGCGAAGCGACGTGGCAATCCGTTATATTTTACTTATTCTTCAGCAGGTCGCGGATTTCGGTGAGGAGTACTTCTTCCTTGCTGGGTGCGGGAGGTGCGGGAGGAGGTGCGGCGGCTTCTTCCGCCTTCTTCCTGGCTTCTGCCTTTTCCTTGGCCTTGTTCATGGTCTTGACGATGGCAAAGACCACCATGGCGATCAGCAGGAAGTCCACAACGGTGCCAACCAGCGTGCCGAAGCCGATGGTGATGGCTTCCTGCACCACGGTCTCGCCTTCCACAACAGCTTCCCGAACCACCAGGTTCAGGGCAGTCATGTCCCGGCTGCCGGTGATCCAGCCGATGGTGGGCATCAGGACGTCGTTGACCAGGGAAGTGGTGATTTTGCCGAATGCGCCGGCGATGATGACACCGATGGCCATATCCAGCACATTGCCGCGGGCGATGAAGTCTTTGAATTCTTTGAGGATTTTCTTCATGGGGACAGTTCTCCTTTCTCTTACTTCCTTCGGAAATAAATTGACAGTTGATAGTTGACAATTGTGGTGTCTCCTCCGGAGACAAATTTTCAGTTCCTGCCCATAAGAGAAGCAGTTTTTTTATCAATTGGCAGTTCTTTCCGTTCAATTGTCGGCGAAGCCGACTCCTTAACTGTCAACTGTCAATTGTCCATTGTCAATTGGAAAAGAAATAATCCTAGATTATTTCTTTTCAATGACCTCAATGCCGCCCAGATACTTTCTCAGCACTTCGGGCACCACGATGGAGCCGTCGGCTCTCTGGTTCTGCTCGATGATGGCGGGGAAAATACGGGAGGTGGCCAGACCGGAGCCGTTGAGGGTGTGGACAAAATCCACCTTGCCGTCGGCGCGGCGGTAACGGATATTGCCGCGGCGGGCCTGATCATCCCGGGCATTGGAGACAGAGGAAACGTCCTTATAGCCGTTCATGGAGGGAATCAGGATCTCGATATCATAGGTGCGGGACATGGAAGCGGAGCAGTCGCCTGCAGCCAGCTTTACGGTGCGGAAGTGCAGACCCAGACCGGCAACCAGATTTTCTGCCTTCTTCACCAGCTCTTCAAAGGCCTCATCGGAGCCTTCGGGGGTGGTGAACTGGAACATTTCCACCTTGTTGAACTGATGGCCGCGGACCATGCCGCGTTCATCGGCACGGGCGGAACCGGCTTCCCGGCGGAAGCAGGGGGTATAGGCGAAGAACTTCTTGGGCAGGTCGGCTTCGGTGAGAATTTCGCCGCGGTAGACGGGGGCCAGGGCAGCCTCGGCGGTGGGCAGCATGTAGAACACGCCCTCGGAGGGATGATTGGCGATCTTAAAGGCCTCGTCGGCAAACTTGGGGAACTGGCCGGCAGTCAGGCCGCACTGGTACTCCAGCATGTGGGGAGGCAGGATGAAATCATAGCCGTCGGCGGTGTGGGTATCAATGAAATAGTTCAGCAGTGCCCACTCCAGACGGGCGCCCATACCGGTGTACATCCAGTTGCCGGAGCCTGCCAGCTTGGCGCCGCGCTCATAGTCGATCAGACCCAGATCAGTGCACAGATCCACATGGTGCTTGGGCTCAAAATCAAAGGCGTGCTTCTCGCCGATGTAGCGCAGGGGCTCGTTGTTTTCCTTGCCGCCGGGCTTCAGATCGGGATCGGGCATATTGGGCAGGGACAAAAGAGCGGTGTACAGCTCATCGTCCAGAACCTTCAGGTTTTTCTTATCGTCGGCGATGGACTCTTCGATGGCCACGGACTTTGCCATATTCTCGGCGATCTGAGCGTCAATGGCGGAGGTGTCCTCACCCTTCTTTTCCGCGCCCTTCTTCATGCCGAAGAGCTTGCCGTTTTCCTTGGAGATCCTGTTCTTGTCGGCGGTTTTGGTCTCGGTGGAGGTCTTGAGGGCGCGAACCTGCACATCCAGCTCCAGAATGCGGTCGATGACGGCGTCGCAGTCCACTTCCTTGGCCTTCAGACCGGCCTTTACGCCATTGGGATCTTCTTTGATGCGTCTGATATCAAGCATGATGTTTATTCTCCTCTACTGCAAAGGTATTCAAATACTTCATGGGCAGCAGCGCCCAAATTACTTCCAATTTCTTCAAATTCCGATTTCGCTGCCGCAGCAGTGGTTTCGCCGGAAACAATGGCATAAAACAGCTCTGCCAGCCGTTCATAGGCCGCAACGGTCTGTTCGTAATCCACGGACTGGATATCATATTCCTTCTTCAGCTTGTCCAGTTCCTGCTGCAGAAGATCATAATCCTTCTGCAGCGTTTCCCGGTGGCTTTCAGTGCCCTTCAGCTGCTGCTGCAATTCGTTAAGCTGTGCTTCCAGTTCCGCATAGTTTTCTTCCAGCTCCTGCATTTGCAGGGAAAGCTCCTGATTATCCAGTTCCAGCTGCAAATTGTGCTCCTGCAGCTGCTCGGCCTTCTGCAATGCGCTGTTGCTGGACTGGTTCAGCTGGGAGATGGTGGACATGGAATTGCGCATCTGGCTCAGCAGGGAAAACAATACCAGAACAAAGGCCACGGCAAACATAATGGCCACATAGCGCAAAAGCGCGGATTTTTTCCGCTCGTCCAGCGCGGGTTTTTCGTTTTCGTTCATGGGATACCTCGGTTATTTAATTCCGTAGGGCGGCCAGACCGTTGGCCGCCGTAGGGTATGAAATTACATTCTGTTCAGTGCTTCAAACAACGCGTTCAGATCGTCGTCGCCGTAAAATTCCAGCTCCAGCTTGCCCTTGCGCTTGCCCCGGGTGATCTTCACGCCCCGGTTCAGGTGTCTGGACAGGCTCTTTTCACACTCCGCCACATAATCCACCTCAAATCTGGGCTTGGGCGGTTCTTCGGGCTGTTCGGCGGCCTTCGCCAGATTTTTGCACATCAGCTCCGCCTGCCGGACGGAAAGCTGCAGTGCGGCAATTTTCTGGGCGGCGCGTTCCTGCTCTTTTTCGGTTTTCAGCACCAGCAGCGCTCTGGCATGACCGGCGGACAACTGCCCGGCGGTGATCATCTGGCAGATGGAGGAGGGAAGGCTCAGCAGCCGCAGGGCGTTGGCAACGGCAGGCCGGGATTTTCCCACCCGTTCCGCCACCTGCTCCTGGGTCAGGCCGTGCTCCTGCATCAGCTGCCGGTAGCCCATGGATTCTTCCATGGGGTTCAGATCCTGCCGCTGCAGGTTTTCAATCAGCGCCAGCTCCAGTACGGTTTTGTCGTCAGCTTCGATGACCGTCACAGGGACAGTGTGCAGATTGGCAAGCCGTGCAGCCCGCCAGCGGCGCTCGCCGGCAATGATCTGATAATAGCCGTTTTCCGCCTTTCGGACGGTCAAAGGCTGAATAATGCCATGGCGGGCAATGGAGTCCGCCAGCGCCTGCAGCTCTTCCTCGTCAAAGAGTTTGCGGGGCTGCAGGGGATTGGGTTCAATTTTCTGCAGGGGCAGATTGGTGATCTCTTCGCTGCCGGAGGATGCGTTCATCAGCAGCGCATCGAGCCCGCGCCCCAGACCTTTTGTGGTTTTTGCTGCCATTACAGCATCTCCTTTTCCAGAACTTCTTCGGCAAGGGCCGTGTATGCCGCAGCGCCGCGGCTGAATTTGTCATAGAACGTCACGGGTAGACCGTGACTGGGTGCCTCCGCCAGACGGACATTGCGGGGAATGATCGTGGCATAGACTTTGCCGGGGAAATGGCGGCGGACTTCCTGTGCAACCTGGGTGGAGAAGTTGGTTCTGCCATCGAACATGGTCAACGCCACGCCGAAGATCTCCAGACGGGGATTCATCTTTCGCTTCACCATCCGCAGGGTATTCATCAGATCAGAAAGGCCTTCTAGTGCGTAGTATTCGCACTGCACCGGTACCAGAATCCCGTCTGCGGCGCACAGGCCGTTCAGGGTCAGCAGCTCCAGGGACGGCGGGCAGTCGATGAAAATGATATCATAGTTTGCCTTCGCACTGTGCAGAACCTTCTCCAGCTGCCGCTCCCGGTGGTCTGCAGTAATCAGCTCCACGGTTGCGCCTGCCAGATCCGCTGCGGAGGGCAGCACATCGCCGTACTTGGTATGGATGATGGCATTTTCCAGAGGAACGTTGTTGATGGTCACATCATAAA
>JAZSCX010000094.1:0-2154 GCA_045530865.1 Candidatus Avilachnospira sp. | reverse complement strand
AGGACAGCAGACAACTGTGCCGAGGAGGGCTGCCGCCGAGCTAAATACGGCGTGGATACACTACTGGCTGGAGGGAGGGCATCAACTGTGACTTTACTGGATTGGTCAACTGTGTGGTCATTGATCCACGTATTTGTGCTGAACGCACTTTTATATGAGCCCCGTCTGCCAAAGAAAAAGGCTGTCATTCTGACCGTCTGTCTGATGGGACCGCTGTCCGCTTACAACGCATGGTTTTTCGTGCACTTCGGCAACGAACTGGCGGGACAGTTGGTACTGTTTAACTGCACCATCCCCAGCCTCATCTTCTTTATGCTTATGGCAAAGCACCGCAACGGACGGCTGCTGTTCACCTTCTGCCTGTCGGACACGATCTCTCTGGAGATCATCTGCATCACCCGCCTGATCGACGATGCCATTGGACTGCCCGATTTCTGGGTGCTGTTTATTCTGCGGCTAATCGTCTGGCCGGTGCTGGAGTTCGTAGTTATCAAATGGCTTCGTAAGCCCTATCTCGTCCTTCAGAATGCAGTGCAGAAAGGCTGGGGCGGGTTCGCCGCCATCACACTGCTGTTTTATGTGATCCTGGTGGTCATGTCCAGCTATCCCACTGTCATTCAGAACCGTTTGGATGAGTTGCCTGCTCTGCTGCTGGTCATGGCTCTGATGCCGCTGATCTACTGGAATATCCTGACAACATTGTTCCGGCAGCAGGAACTCCACGAAACAAAGCAGAAGGAACAGCTTTTACAGGTGCAAACTGCAATGCTGAAGCAACGTATTGAACAAACCTTGGAAGCGGAAAATCAAATCTCTATCCATCGCCATGACCTGCACCATCAGTTGCAAGTCATCAAGACGATGCTGGAGAGCGGCGAGATCCATGAGGCGCAGGATTATATTGAGGCATCGCAGGAAACGCTGAACGGTACGAAAAGCAGACATTGGTGCCTGCATCCGGTATTGGATGCCGTATTTTCCGCCTATTTCCAGCAGGCAGATTCGAAAGGGATCAAAGTCGAGGCAGACATAGACATTCCTGCCGATATTCCGGTCAATGCTGTTGAACTGTCCACGGTCTTTGCCAATGCACTGGAAAATGCGATCCATGCGGTCAGCGATCTCCCGCAGGAGCACCGGGTGATCCGCTGCCGGTGCATCTGGCAGCCGCAGCTTATGTTCTATGTCTCCAATCCATACGCCGGCGAAGTGCGGTTTGACGAAAATGACCGGCCCGTTGCGGAAAGCACGATGCACGGCATCGGTACACGCTCCATCGCCGCCTACTGTGAAAAGTACGGCGCGGTTTGCCGGTACAGCGCGGAGGACGGGTGGTTTAGCATCAAAATTGCGCAAACGATATGGACGGAGTAAAACCAATATATTTTTCGACGGCGCACCGGAATGGTGCGCCGTTGTTTCTTATGGTGTATCTGGCTTTTCCAGCCGCGCAAGATTTGTAACGGAAATCAATCCTCTGGCTTCCCGCTTTCGGGCATACTCCACGATCTGACCGGAGCCGCCGAGGTAATGCCATGCGTAGGTGATCAGATAGTCGCAGTCGTTGACGCCGAAGGCGTCCAGCGCGTGCTCTTTTGATGTAGAGAAAAAGATGATGCGGCTTTTATCGCCCTGCTCACGAAGCCACCGGGCAAGGTCGATGCCGTTTAAGCGCTCCATATAGATGTTGAGAAACACGAGGTCGTATTCCGCAATACGCGCCAGCACCGCAAGAATGGCCTGGGCCTCGGAGTATGCGTCAATTTCAACGCGCAGACTTTTCTCCCGCGCATAACGTTCGATATGGTTCTTCAGCGTGTTTGCTTCTGTGGTCAGATCATCACAAATGGCAAATTTCAGCACAGCGGACGGCCTCCTTTCGGCGTGGAATACCTTTAGAAGAATTATAGCATGATTGTTGGCGTATTTCTGCAAGTTTCAATCGCTGACGTTGATGCACGAATCACAAAAACCATCCTCGGACAAAATATACACACAAAAACAGACACGAGTCATCATTTCTGATAACTCGTGTCTATTTCGTTCCGTACCGATTGCCCTCGGTTCACATTGTTTCCCTATGCGACCGTGGACTTCGGGCCTGCGGTTTTTTGGTGCAGTTAAGCAATCCATATCCGAACCGGAAGCCGCAGA
>JAZSCX010000085.1:0-2882 GCA_045530865.1 Candidatus Avilachnospira sp. | reverse complement strand
AGAAGGTCTTGGAGACGGTCAGGGTGTTGTCGATCAGATTAGCAGCGATGTTCTTCATAATGTTTCCTTTCTTTGTTCCTTTTGGAACCTTGGCTGTTGTTTGGGAGCCAGACCCTTTAATTATTTCTGTGAGATTTTGTTTTGTTTCATCTCTCACTTTCTGACTGTATTATAACAACGAACCTATCCAATATAATAGGATAGGTTCGTCAATTAAAAACTTTATTTCAACTTCTTTTTTCTTCTGGATTTGCTTCAAGATGTTTGATGATGTTGGGTTGTTCAGAAAAGACGAAAAAAGATGTTCGGAGATGTTTAATTAAGTTCAAACATCTGGTTTCCTGAACACATGAAGTAGTATAATACCCTCAAAGGACGCATGAGGTCTAACAAGTAAAAACGCAGATTTCAAGGGGCGCAGAAAACCTTAGAAACCCTTGCGCCGCAAGGGTTTCTGGCCGTGCGCCGAGCACCGCTGGTTAGAGCGCCTGCTTCACACGCAGGAGGTCACTGGTTCGAGTCCAGTAGTCTCCACCAAAAAAGACACGAACTTTGGTTCGTGTCTTTTTTATACCGTATACCTTTCTTGTTTTTTCGGGACTTACAAATCCGAAAAAGTGGATTTCCTCTCGAACGGAACAAATCTACATATTTTACAAGACCATAACATGATCTTAACATCATCCACATATTTGATGCAGTATAATTACTAAATTAGTTTTCAAAGAAATAGAAAAGGAGAATGATTATGCTGATACTTAGCGCCTCGGCCGTTGGTGTACAGCCCGACTATGTGGCACTTGCCATGGTTCTGGCACTGGTCCTGATCGTTGTGATCATGGTCATCCGAAAAAAAGCATCCAACAAAAGCAAAACAACTGAGGTAGCCGCTGCAGCCGTTCCGGCTGAAGCACCTCAGAAGCCCGCCGCCCCCGGCTCTGCCGGACAGATCAAGCTCCACAATGTGGAACCCAGAACCGCAGCCATGATCATGGCCATTGTTGCGGATAAAACAGGAAAACCCCTGAACGAACTGCAGTTCATTTCCATCAAGGAGGTTCAGTAATATGAAATATGAAATCACCCTCAACGGCCGCACTTATGCGGTTGAAGTGGAGTTGGCAGAACCCATGAACATGCAGGAGTTCCGGTCCTACGCACCGGCACCCGCAGCACCGGTCGCGGAAGCTGCGCCTGTTGTCGCTCCCGTCGCAGCACCCGCAGCTGCTCCCTCTGTTACAGGAGCAGGAGACCGTGTGGATTCTCCCATGCCCGGCAATATTCTTCAGGTTCTTGTTTCCAACGGTCAGGCAGTCAAGGCCGGAGATGTGCTGGTCATTCTCGAAGCCATGAAGATGGAAAATGAGATCGTCGCCCACAGAAACGGCACTGTCACGCAGGTGCTTGTTTCCAAGGGTTCCGTTGTGGATACCGGCGCACCGCTGGTGGTCATCAACTAGGGAGGGTACATATGGAGATTTTGTATCAAAACCTGCTGGCATTTAACCGATACGATCTCATCATGATCGCTATCGGCTGCCTGCTGATTTATCTGGCTATCGCCAAAGAGATGGAGCCTTCCCTGCTGCTGCCCATGGGCTTTGGCACCATTCTGGTCAATATTCCCTTTTCCGACGCGCTGGTGGGCCCCATTCACGAACTGTACACCGCAGGTATCGCCAATGAGCTGTTCCCCCTGCTGCTGTTCATCGGCATCGGCGCCATGATCGATTTTGGCCCTCTGCTGTCCAACCCCAAGCTAATGCTCTTCGGTGCAGCTGCACAGTTCGGCATCTTCTTCACCCTTTGCATGGCTAGTGTGTTCTTCCCTGATTTCCGGGATTACTTCTCCATTGCCATCATCGGCGCAGCTGACGGCCCCACCTCCATCGCCGTTGCCAACAAGCTAGGCTCCCAGTATGTGGGCGCCATCACCGTGGCAGCCTATTCCTACATGGCACTGGTTCCCGTTATCCAGCCCCCTGTTATTAAGCTGCTGACCTCCAAAAAGGAACGCCAGATCCGGATGCCCTATGAACAGAAATCCGTCAGCAAGAAAACGAGAATTCTGTTCCCCATTATCATCAGCGTGGTGGCTTCCGCCATCATCCCGCAGGCAACGGCTCTGATCGGTTTTCTGATGTTCGGCAACCTGATCCGGGAATGCGGTGTGCTGGACAGCCTTTCTGTCACGGCGCAGAATGTACTTGCCAACCTGATCACCATTTTCCTCGGTATTTCTGTTGCCTTCAATATGACGGCTGACAAGTTCCTGCAGCTGGATACCCTGCTGATTATGGGTCTGGGTCTGATCGCCTTTATCGTTGATACCGCAGGCGGCATTCTGTTTGCCAAATTCCTGAATCTGTTTGCGAAGAATAAAGTCAATCCCATGATTGGCGCAGCCGGTATTTCCGCATTCCCCATGTCCGGCCGTATTGTCCATAAGATGGCACTGGAGGAGGATCCCCAGACCTTCCTGCTGATGCACTCCATCGGTGTCAATGTTTCCGGCCAGATCGCATCGGTCATCGCCGGCGGCATCATCCTCAATATTGCCGCAAAGCTGATGGGAGGTTAAATGTATGAATTTTCTGACAAGCACCGTTTCCAATCTGCAGTTTGATCCCATGGCTTTCGTTGTGAACCTGCGGCACATGGGTGTTGGTATGCTGGTGATCTTCGCCATTATCGGCATCATCATTCTGGCCACCAAGCTGGTAAATTATCTGTTTTCTGAATAGTCAGGACCACCCGTATAACGGGTGGCCTGCTCTGGCCCTATAAGGGCCTGTCATTGGCCGCGCCTCAAGGCGCGGTGAAACGGTCTGCCGACCGCATACTTTTACGAGCGGCCCCACCAAGTGGGGCTGCTTTTATTT
>JAZSCX010000076.1:0-16413 GCA_045530865.1 Candidatus Avilachnospira sp. | reverse complement strand
TCTTCCATGGGGTTCAGATCCTGCCGCTGCAGGTTTTCAATCAGCGCCAGCTCCAGCACGGTTTTGTCATCGGCCTCGATGACCGTCACCGGAACGGTGTGCAGGTTGGCAAGCCGTGCGGCACGCCAGCGGCGCTCACCGGCAATGATCTGATAATAGCCGTTTTCCGCCTTGCGGACGGTCAGGGGCTGAATGATGCCGTGGCGGGCAATGGAGTCCGCCAGCGCCTGCAGCTCTTCCTCGTCAAAGAGCTTGCGGGGCTGCAGGGGATTGGGTTCAATTTTCTGCAGGGGCAGATTGGTGATCTCTTCCGAGCCGGAGGATGCGTTCATCAGCAGCGCATCGAGCCCGCGCCCCAGACCTTTTGTGGTTTTGGCTGCCATCACAGCATCTCCTTTTCCAGAACTTCCTCGGCGAGGGCGTTGTAGGCCACAGCGCCGCGGCTGAATTTATCATAGAAGGTCACGGGCAGACCGTGACTGGGGGCCTCTGCCAGACGGACATTGCGGGGAATGACCGTGGCATAGACTCTGCCGGGGAAATGGCGGCGGACTTCCTCCGCCACTTGCGAGGAAAAGTTGGTGCGGCCGTCGAACATGGTCAGCAGCACGCCGAAGATCTGCAGATTGGGGTTGAGGCCCCGTTTGACAGCCCGCATGGTGACCATCAGGTCGGAAAGACCCTCCAGCGCGAAATATTCACACTGCACGGGGATCAGAATGCTGTCGGCGGCGCAGAGGGCATTAAGGGTCAGCATTTCCAGAGAGGGCGGGCAGTCAATGAAGATGTAGTCATAGGTTTCCCGCAGGGGCTGCAAGGCCTTCTGCAGGGCATATTCCCGGTTGGCGGCGCCTACCAGCTCCACACCGGCACCGGAAAGAGCCGGAGAAGAGGGCAGCACATCGCCAAATTTGGTTTTCACAACCGCCTCCATGGCAGGCTGACCGTTGATTACCAGATCATAAGTAGAGAGGGAAACGGCATTTTTGTCCACGCCCATACCGGAGGTGGCGTTGGCCTGGGGATCAAAATCGCACAATAGAACCTTTTTGCCCTTGGCAGCAAGGGCGGCAGTCAGGTTGACGGCAGAGGTGGTTTTGCCCACACCGCCCTTCTGATTGACAAATGCAACGATCTGACCCAAGATGATCCCTCCTTCGGGCTATAACTCAGCTTATTATAAACCGCTAATTCCAAAAAGTAAATACGGAAAGAGAAAGTTTCCATGTTTCACGTGAAACATTGGAATTGACAGTTGACAATTGACAGTTGACAATTAAGGTATTTGGCTCGCGCCAAATGATTTTAAATCTATCTGTGAAACAGATACTATAACTTTCAACTTTCAACTTTCAACTGTCAACTGAAATCAATATTCTCTGATAACCGCCTTGACCTTGCCGATGATCTGGGCTTCCCTGCCGTCGATGGGCGCATAATTGGGGTTCTCCGGCAGGAGCCAGATACCGGTTTTATCCCGGCGGAACCGCTTGCAAGTGGCTTCGTCGCCCAGCAATGCAATGACGATCTCGCCGTTCTGGCACTCCGGCTGGGGGCGGACCACAACCTTATCCCCGTCCAGAATACCGGCCCCGATCATGGAATCGCCTTTGATCCGCAAGGCAAAGCAGTCGCTGTCCCCATCCCACGGGATGGTATTTTCAATATTTTCCTGCGCCAGAATGGGATAGCCCGCGGTGACCACGCCCACCACGGGGATCCGTCCGCCCCGCTGCTGCTCCGGCAGGGAAATGGCACGGCGCTTGTTGCTTTCGCTCTGGATCTTGCCAAGGCGCTTGAGTTCGTTCAGGTGGTAGGAAACGGTGGCGGTGGATTTCAGATCCACGGCGGCGCAGATCTCCCGCACTGTGGGCGGGTAGCCGTTTTCTTCAATAAAGGCATTCAGAAATTCCAGAATTCTCTGCTGCTTGTCACTGGTTCGTGCCATGGGAATCCCTCCTTTTAAAAGGAGTATAACACATATGTTCGCAAATTGCAAACATTTGTTTTAGAAAATATCATGTCCACTCTGCACGGCTCCCAATGGTGTCATTGCGAGCCCGGAACGGGCGTGGCAATCTCAGCGGAGCAGAATATGAAACGCAGAGATTCCCACGTCGCTTCGCTCCTCGGAATGACATGCTGGGGGCGCGTTTATGCAAAATCCCAATCCGGGATGTATTCCTCCACAGCCGACTGGAAATCCTGTGTATAACCATCCTCGATGCCCAGCAGCTCCATGTAGCTCAGTACCGCGTCATACTCCATTTCCGTAATGGTGCGGTCAAAACCGGGCATGGTTTTAGCCTTTCCCATGGGCACATACTGGCTCATGAGGCTGAACAAAATTTGCCCCGGCTTAAAATGTTTGTCCACCCAGTCCAGAACGCCCAGAGAATTGTCGATCTGCCCCGGCAGGATCAGATGGCGTAAAATCATGCCCTTTTGCATGATATCATTTTCAATCTGCACCGGGCCTACCTGCCGGTACATCTCCAGAATGGCCTTTTCCGCCGTTTCCACATAGTCCGGCGCCTTGGACAGCTGCTTTGCCAGCGGATTATTGGAATATTTCATGTCCGGCAGGTAAATGTCCACCAGACCCTCCAGTTGTTTCAGTGTGTCCACACTTTCGTAGCCGCCGCAGTTGTACACCACCGGCACCGGCAGCTTGGGATACAGTGCCGGGAGAATGGATGGCACGAAATGGGTGGGCGTCACCAGATTGATGTTCTGCACGCCTTCGTCAATGAGCTGCTCAAAAAGTTCCCGCAGTCTGGCGGAGGAAATCTCTTTTCCCCGATGTTCGTGGCTGATCTCCGTGTTCTGGCAGAAGGCGCAGCCGAGGGTGCATCCGGAGAAAAACACCGTGCCGGAACCAAAGCTCCCGGAGATCACCGGTTCTTCCCAGTAATGGGCGGCAGCCCTTGCAATTTTCAGCTGATCGCTCATGCCGCAGAAGCCTTTTTGCCCTGCGGTGCGATCCACACCGCACCTTCTGGGACACAGGGTGCAGTTTTGATAGGAAATGCCCATGGTCATTCCCCTTTCCTGTTTTTCTATATTGTACATTGTTCCTTGTGCATTGTCCAATGATTTGATATATTATATAGTACAAGATATGCAATGTCATTGCGAGCGCCGAAGGCGCGTGGCAATCCGTTCTTTTTCATGAAAGAACAGCTTATTACAAAGGACGTGTTTCACGTGAAACAAAAAGAATACCCTGTCCGGAAGGGACAGGTTTTGAAAGTGACCATCACCGGCTACACCAGCGAAGGCATGGGCGTGGCCCGGGTGGAGGGTCTTGCCGTGTTTGTCCACGGCGGCATTCAGGGCGAGCGGCTGAAGATCCGCATTGCCCATCTGGGCCACACGGCGGCCTATGCGGACATTGTGGAAATCCTGCAGCCCAGTCCGGAACGGGTGCGGGAGGACTGCGCCTACGCAAAGGACTGCGGCGGCTGTGTGTTCTGGCACATGACCTATGAAGAAGAGCTCCGCGCCAAGGCACAGCGGGTGTCCGATGCCCTCTGCCGCATCGGCGGGCTGGATTTTCCGGCAGTTTCCATTACCGGCAGTCCCCGGAAAACCTGCTACCGCAATAAGGCCCAGTACCCCGTGGGTCTGGTGAACGGCAGGGCCGATGCGGGCTTTTTCCGCCAGCGCACCCATCAGGTGGTGCCGGTTCGCGCCTGTAAAATCCAGACCGAAACTGCCGACCGCATCCGGGAGACCGTGGTACAGTGGATGCGGGAGCATAACGTGTCGGTTTACGACGAAAAAACGGGAAAGGGTCTGGTGCGGCATATTTACGTCCGCTGCGCCATGGCAACGGGACAGGTGCTGGTGTGTCTGGTCATCAATGGCGACAGGCTCCCGCAGGAAAATTCACTTGTGGAAAAGTTGGGGACAAATGTGGATAACATAACAACATTATGTGTAAGTATCCACAAAAAATCCGGAAATGCCGTGCTGGGCGACCGTTTTGTCACACTTTTTGGCCCCGGATATATTGAAGATATTCTCTGCGGCCTGCGATTCCGGCTGTCTCCCCGGTCGTTTTATCAGGTGAACCGGGATCAGGCCGAGCAGCTCTATGAAGCAGCAGTGCGGCAGGCCGGTCTGACGGGACAGGAGACAGTGCTGGATCTCTACTGCGGCACCGGTACGATTTCGCTGGTCATGGCGAAGCACGCGAAAAAGGTCATCGGCGTGGAGATCATTCCGGCAGCCATTCAGGATGCAAAGGATAACGCCATCCGCAACGGCATCGAAAACGCGGAATTCCTCTGTGCCGATGCGGCGCAGGCGGCGCAGAAATTCGCCGAAGAGGGTATTCAGCCGGATGTCATCATGGTAGACCCGCCCCGGAAGGGACTGGATCCGCAGGTCATCGACGCCATGGTGCAGATGGCGCCGGAGAAGATCGTCTATGTATCCTGCGACCCGGCCACCCTGGCCCGTGATCTGAAGCGGCTGGAAGAACAGGGCTACAAGACCCTCCACGCCGAAGCCTTTGATATGTTCCCAAGATGCCATCATGTGGAATCCGTCTGTATGCTTCAGAAACAGGCCCCGTAGAGCGCGATGACAACCTTTGGTCGCCACAGCAGGCACCATCATACACATCGAAGGGGAGGCTTTCGCCTCCCCCGGAACGTCATGCGGAATGAAAGGAGAATTTCCATGCCAATGAACATGTCCAACTTTTTTCCCATGCTGATGGCCGTCATCTGGGCGGTGGCGCTGATCGGCATGGTCATCCGGGCCGTCCGGAACAAGCGCGGGCCGGCAAAAACCGTGCAGGCCGAAGTGGTCGGCAAGCAGACCGTGGAGAACTTCTCCAAATACTCCGGTACAGGAAAGACGAAAAGATATGTGGTCAATTTTCAGGCCGGCGGAAAGAAACTGTCCTTTTATGTTTCGGAATTCTCCTATCACGGCTATAAAAAGGGCGAAAAGGGCACATTAAAATACAGAGGCGACCGCTTGGTCGATTTCCATTGATCCTTTCGGCAGCACAACCATACCTCCGCCCCGGCGAAACCCTCCGTCTGGACGGATAAGCTGCCCCCGCAGTTATCCACATTTCCACAGTCTCTTCCACATCTTGTGGAAGAGACTGAATTTTTTCACAAATTCTTGTGGTTTTCACCCTTCTTTCGTGGGATTTTGCACTGCATTTGACGTATACTGTAGTCATCCGATGCGTAGGAGGAGAGACTATGCAGAAGAAAGGCATCCGGACCGTGCTGGAGTCCGGAAGAGTACAGTCGGTGCGGCTGGACCGCATCCGGCCCAATCCGCTGCAGCCAAGGCGGATCTTTGACCCTGTGGGTCTGCAGGAGCTGGCGGAGAGTATCCGGCAGTATGGAATTCTGCAGCCTTTGACCGTGCGGAAAACGGCAGAGGGCCCGGAGCTGGTGGCAGGAGAGCGCCGGCTGCGGGCAGCCAGACTGGCCGGTCTGCGGGAGGTACCCTGCATTTTCCTCTCGGTGGACGAGGAGGAAAGCGGGATGCTGGCACTGGTGGAGAATCTCCAGCGGCGGGATCTGGACTATCTGGAGGAGGCGGCGGGGCTGGCAAGGCTCATGGAGCGCTACGGCCTCAGTCAGGAGCAGGCTGCGGCCAAGGTGGGCAAGAGCCAGAGCGCCGTGGCCAACAAGCTGCGGCTTCTGCGGCATCCGCCTCAGGTGCTGGAGGCGCTGCGCCACTCCGGTCTGACCGAGCGCCACGCACGGGCGCTGTTGCGGCTGCCTGAGGAGCTGCGGCTGGGGGCGGTGGAAGTCCTGTCCGCCCGGGGCAGTACCGTGGCACAGGCGGAGGCCTACATAGACGCCCTGCTGCAGGCCGCGCCGCAGCAGCGGAAAGCGCCCCGGTACCTGTTCCGGGATGTGAGGGTGTTCCTCAATTCCCTGGACCGGTCATTGGAGATGATCCGCTCGGCGGGTATTGACTGTGCCTGCGGCCGGGAGGAAACAGACCGGGAGATCGTGCTGACCATCCGATTGCCGAAGCAGAAGGGCGCATGAACCCGCTAAAGGCTCCCCTACCCATCCGTAGGGCGGCCAGACCCTTGACCGCCGCATGCAGGCAGTCATATTCCGCAGAGAAGTGCCTTTGCCTCCGGCGGCCTGTTCTTTTTGCTTGTACAAAAAGAATAGGAAGAAAAATACAATTAAGGGGAGGGCTTTTTACAAAGACGCCCTCCCCTTAATAATCCCCACCTCCTACGTCCCAAGCAGATCCTACCATAAGAAGTGCCAGCAGTGCAGTACAAAAAGGTGTGTGCCAATCAATACAACACACGCCTCCGCTCACAGTGCCAATAGCGGCGGGCAGGGGCTGGCCGCCCTACAGATATATGAGGAGGTTGCCGGAAACAGCTTTGCACATTTCGTGCAAGAAGTGCCTGAAATAATCATGGGAAATCTCTCTTTTTTCCGAGAAAATGGCCTATACAAAAACTGGTTTCTTTGTTATACTTATACTATCTGGAGTTATGCGCTCCCGCAAAGACGTAATTTGGGGGGCAACCCCGTTTTGTAGTGGTTCGTTAAGAAAAAGATGACGGAAGAAAGGATATAAATGCCATGATTTCTCACGGAAAAGACGTAAAGGTTTTCTGCGCCAATGCCAATCCCCGGTTTGCCGAAACTGTCTGCAGAGTTCTGAATGTGCCGCTGGGCAAGAGCAGTGTCACCACTTTCGCTGACGGCGAAGTTTCCGTTTCCTTCAATGAAACGGTTCGCGGTTCCGACGTGTTCCTGATCCAGTCCACCTGCAAGCCCGTCAACAACAACCTGATGGAGCTGCTGATTATGATCGACGCCTGCCGCCGTGCATCCGCAGGCCGCATCACCGCCGTTATCCCCTACTTTGGCTATGCCCGTCAGGACCGCAAGGCCAAGGGCCGTGACCCCATCTCCGCCAAGCTGGTTGCCAATATGCTGGAAGCCGCCGGCGCTGACCGCGTGCTGACCATGGATCTCCATGCCGCCCAGATTCAGGGCTTCTTCGATATCCCCGTGGACAATATGCATGGCAACATCCTGTTTACCAGATATTACCTCAACAAGTTCCCCGCCAACCATGAGGACATGGTGGTGGTCTCCCCCGACGTGGGTTCCGTGGCCCGCAGCCGTGCCTTCGCCAACAAGATGGGCATGGGTCTGGCCATCGTGGACAAGCGCCGCGAAAAGGCCAACTGCTGCGAAGTCATGAACGTCATCGGCGATGTGGCAGGCAAGGAATGCATCCTGTACGACGATATGGTCGATACCGCCGGTTCCCTGTGCAACGCCGCCAAGGCCATCTATGACAAGGGTGCCACCAAGGTCTACGCCTGCGCTACCCACGCCGTTCTGTCCGGCCCCGCCATCGAGCGCATCAACAACAGCGTCATCGAAGAAATGGTGTTCCTGAACACCATCCCCGCTCCCGAGGGTATGGAGAGCGACAAGATCAAGTTCCTGGACGCAGCCCCCATGTTTGCTGAGGCCATCCAGCGTACTTACGACGAAGTCTCCCTGTCCCAGATGTTCTAAGCCATGCTGTTTGGAAAAACCGGCTGCGACTGGATGATCGTCGGTCTGGGCAATCCCGGCAGGGAATACGAAAAAACCCGGCACAATGTGGGATTCCGGGCGGTGGAGATCCTCGCGGCGCAGCAAAAGTCCAAAATTGACCGCCTGAAATTCCGTGCCCTGACCCGGATGGTGAACTACAACGGGATGAAGCTCCTGCTGGTGGAGCCCCAGACCTATATGAACGCCTCCGGTGCGTCGGTTTCCGCGCTGGCCACCTATTATAAGGTAAAGCCGGAGCGGATATTGGTGCTTTTCGACGATATTTCCCTGCCTGTGGGGCGGATTCGCGTCCGCAGAGACGGCTCTGCCGGCGGACACAACGGCATTAAGTCCCTGATCCAGAGTCTGGGCACCGACCAGTTCCCCCGGGTCAAGGTGGGTGTGGGTGCCAAGCCCCATCCCGATTATGATCTGGCCGACTGGGTGCTGAGCAAATTCTCCGCGCAGGAGGAAAAGGCGCTGGCTCCCGCGCTGGAAAATGCTGCCGCCGCAGCCCTTCTGGTGCTGGAGCAGGGTGTGGAAAAGGCCGCCAGCGCATACAACGGCAAATAATTTCATACAATCAACACGGACGGGGTAAACTGCCTCGTCCGCGTTGTCACGTTCTCCAGTTGACAATTGACAGTTGACAATTGACAGTTGACAGTTGACAGTTGACAGTTGACAATGATGGTATCGGCTTCGCCGATGATTTTCAGTTCTTTCACAGCAAATCTGCAAAGCTTCTCCATCAAAATGAAACCAGCAATTTTTTGCAGCGGTATACAGCTTTCCAATCGTCGCGTAAGCGACACCGCAATTGTAAACTGTCAACTGTCAATTTTCAATTTCCCCAAAGGAGCTTTCTATGAACCTCTTATTCTCCGCTCTGCAAAATCTTCCTGAATACAACGCATTGGTGCAGACCGTGGATAAAGGGCAGGTCTGCGCCCTTTCCGGCGTGGGTCAGCTGGCGCGGAGCCATGTGATGGCCGCCCTCTATGCCGCTGCCGGACGGCCTGCGCTGGTGGTCTGTCAGGATGACATGGCTGCCCAGCGGACCGCGGAGGAGCTGGCGGCCTTTCTGGGCGAGACCCCTGCGGTGCTGCCCACCCGGGAATTCACCTTTTACGATGCCGCCGTGGTCTCCCGGGGCTGGGAGCAGAAGCGGCTGCGGCTGCTGTACGATCTGGCAACCGGCAAAACCAAGCTGCTGGTGGCGTCTCTCGATGCTCTCAGTCTCCGTACCATGCCCAGGGATGTGCTGTTTTCGGCCTCTATTATGCTGAAATGCGGCGCTGCCTACGATCTGGACGACCTCTCCCGGAAGCTGACCGATGCGGGCTATGCCAGAACTTCACTGGTGGAGGGCGTGGGACAGTATTCCATCCGCGGCGGCATTCTGGACGTCTACTCCCCTGCCGATGATCAGCCCATCCGTGCCGAATTCTGGGGCGATGAGCTGGACGCCATGGGCTTTTTTGATCCCATCACCCAGCGGCGGACGGAGAACATCGAGCAGGCCATCCTGCTGCCGGTGGCGGAAACGGCGCCCCGGCTCCATCCCGATGGCATTGCGGGACTTTGCGAAGATATCCGGGCGCTGATCGCCCGGCAGAAGCGGCGGAAAAACCCCTTTGAAGCCTTGATCTCCACCCTGCAGGCCGATGCGGAAACGCTGGAAAACGGCATTTCCTTCCCGGCGGCTGACCGGTATATGGCGCTGATCTATCCGGAATTTGCCACGGCCTGCGATTACATTTCCAAGGACGCGCTGATTTTGTTCTGCGACCACGGCGCTCTGCAGCGGGCCGCCAAGGCACGGCAGGAGAATTTCGGGCTGGAGCTGGACAGCTTTCTGCAGTCCGGTCAGCTCTGCGGCGACCTGTGCGATCTCAGCGCCGATTTCGATCAGCTCTGCGAGAGCCTGACGGGACGGCCCGTGGTCTTTGCGGACAACTTCCTCTCGGCGGCCTATCCCGCCGCCCTGCCGCCCAAGCAGATTTTGAGCATCACCTGCAAGCAGCTGCCGTCCTACGGCGGCTCGCTGGAAACGGCGGTGTCCGATCTGCAGCACTATCAGAAAAATGACTACCGGGCGCTGGTGTTCTGCGGCAACCGCCGAAGAGCGGAGATTCTGCAGGGGCTGCTGCAGGATCACGGCCTGTCTGCCGCCATGGCCTTCCCCGCCGCGACCTTGCCCCTGCCGGGACAGATTCTGCTCACCGATGGCAGTCTGCCCGCCGGCCTGGAATATCCGTTTTTGAAGCTGGCAGTGCTGACGGAGGGTCAGCTCATGACCTCCCAGCCCAAGCGGAAGCTCCGCAGCGGCAGAAAGACCAAGGCCACCAATCGGCAGAAGCTGAACTCCTTTGCGGATCTCTCTCCCGGCGATCTGGTGGTGCACGAGTACCACGGCATCGGCCGCTATGTGAACATGGAGCAGATGAAGGTGGGCGGCGTCACCAAGGACTATGTAAAAATCGCCTATCAGGGCACCGATGTGCTCTATGTACCCGCCACCCAGCTGGATCTGGTGAGCAAATACATCGGCGGCGGCGAGGATTCGCCCATCCGTCTCAACAAGCTCTCCGGCGATGCGTGGCAGAAAACCAAGGCCAGAGCCAAGGCTGCCGCCAAGGATCTGGCGGCGGGACTGATTCAGCTCTATGCCGCCCGGAAACGGCTGCCCGGCTACGCCTTTGCCGCCGATACGCCCTGGCAGGCGGAGTTTGAGGACAGCTTCGAGTATGCGGAAACCGACGATCAGCTGCGCTGCATTGCAGAGATCAAGAAGGATATGGAAACGCCTGCGCCCATGGATCGGCTGCTCTGCGGCGATGTGGGCTTCGGCAAGACAGAGGTAGCGCTTCGGGCCGCCATGAAGGCCATTCTGGATGGCAAGCAGGTGGCCATTCTGGTGCCCACCACGGTGCTGGCCCAGCAGCACTACACCACCGCCCGGAAGCGGTTCAGCGGCTTCCCCGTGAATATTGATGTGCTGAGCCGGTTCCGCACGGCGGCGCAGCAGAAAAAGACCCTCTTCGATCTGGCGGCAGGGCAGGTGGATCTGATCATTGGCACCCACAAGCTGCTGCAGAAGGGCATTCAGTTCAAGGATCTGGGTCTGCTGATCGTGGACGAAGAACAGCGCTTCGGCGTCAGCCACAAGGAGCGGCTGAAGGAGCTTTCCGTGGGTGTGGATGTGCTGACATTGTCCGCCACCCCCATTCCCCGCACTCTGAATATGGCCCTTTCCGGTCTGCGGGATATGTCCACCATCGAGGAACCGCCCTCCGACCGGTATCCGGTGCAGACCTTTGTGCTGGAGCACGATGACCGGCTGCTGGATGACGCCATTCGCCGGGAGCTGGATCGGGGCGGGCAGGTCTATTACCTGCACAACCGGACGGAATCCATCGAGCAGACTGCCGCAAAGCTGAAAAAACGGCTGGGCGATGTGGAAATTGCCACTGCCCACGGCAAAATGGATCAGGAGCAGCTCTCCGATGTCATGCAGCGCATGGCGGACGGCGAAGTGCAGGTGCTGGTCTGCACCACCATCATCGAAACGGGCATTGACATCTCCAACGTGAACACCCTGATCATCGAGGACGCCGATCGGCTGGGTCTGGCGCAGCTGCACCAGATCCGGGGCCGTGTGGGCCGCTCCAGCCGCCATGCCTTTGCCTATCTGACCTTCCGCAAGGGCAAGGTGCTGACGGAGATCGCGGAAAAGCGGCTGCAGGCCATCCGGGAATTTGCGGAATTCGGCTCCGGCTTCAAAATTGCCATGCGGGATCTGGAGATCCGCGGCGCCGGTGATCTGCTGGGCGCGGAGCAGTCGGGTCACATGATGTCCGTGGGCTACGATATGTACCTGAAGCTGCTGGAGGACGCCGTTCTGGAGGAACGGGGCGAGGAACGGGCCAGGGAGCCGGAGTGTACCGCCGACCTGTCCATCACCGCCAACATTGCCAAGACCTATGTGGCCTCCGGCGAGCAGCGGATGGATCTCTACCGCCGCATGGCCCATATCCGCACGGAGGACGAGGCGGAGGAGCTGCTGGACGAGATCGTGGACCGGTTTGGCGATCCCCCCAAGGGCGTGATGAATCTGGTAGCAGTGGCACTGCTGCGTGCCAGGGCATCCAGCGTGGGAATCAGCAAGCTGGAGCAGAAGGGCGACACGGTGTATGTGACCATGGAGACCTTCGATTTTCCGGCGGTCAGCTCCGTCTGTGCCGAGCCGCTTTATAAAAACCGGATCTTCTTTGCCGCCAACAGCGAAAAGCCCATGCTCTCCCTGAAGCTGAAAAAGGACGAAGACCCCCTGAAAATGACGGAAGAGCTGGTGAAGCGCTACCGAATCGCGAAAACGTAAGCACCAAAACCCCTTTTCTGTAAACAAGAACAGCTCCCCTTCCGGGGAGCTGTTCTTGTTTACAGGCCGTAGAATTCGGCCAGTTTTTTGAACCCCGGCAGGGAGTTCTGAATGGTCTCGTAGGCCACGCAGTAGCTGACCCGCAGATATTCCGGCACGCCGAAATCGTGACCGGGCACCACCATAATTTCAAATTCCTTGGCCTTGTTGCAGAATTCCATGGAATCGGCAATGGGGCACTTGAGGAACAGATAGAACGCACCGTCAGGATGGACGCAGGAATAGCCCAATTTTTCCAGCGCGCTTACCAGCAGATCCCGGTTGCGCTTGTAGTAGCCCACATCGGCCACCACATCCACGCAGCGCTCAATGACCCGCTGATACAAATTGGAGGCGCAGATATGACCCAGTGCCCGGGCGGCGCCGGCGCAGGCGTCCATCACATCGGCGTAGGCGGCGCAGCGCTTGCACACTGCCAGATAGCCCATGCGCTCGCCGGGGATGGAAAGGGTCTTGGAGTAGGAGTAGCACACCAGCGTGTTGTCATACAGATCCATGAGCCAGGGCACATCCTTGTCATAGGCCAGCTCCCGGTAGGGCTCATCGGACAAAAGGAAGATGGGATGTCCGTATTCCGCCTGTTTCTGCTTCATCAGATCCGTGACGGCCTGCAGGCATTCCTTCGTGTAGATCACGCCGGAGGGATTGTTGGGGGAATTGATGATGACTACCTTGGTTTTTTCCGTGATGGCGGCGGCAAACCGCTCCAGATCGATCTGGAAGGTGTCCATTTCCGTCTCCACAATGACATTTTTGCAGCCGTAGGCCTCCACATAGATCAGATATTCCATGTAGTGGGGGGTAAAGATGATGACCTCGTCGCCGGGGACGGTCAGACCCTTCAGGGCCATGGCCAGCGCGCCGGAGGCGCCCGCCGTGATGAACACGCCGCCGGCATCCACATGGTCGCCGAAGCGGCGGGTGATGCTGTCGGCAATGGCCTGCCGGGCAGGGAGCATACCGTTGGCGCCGGTGTAGCTGTGGATGGCCACGGGATCGGCATTGGTCATGAGATCCAGCATGGCTTCGTGAACCTCTTTGGGTGCGGGCACATTGGGCGAGCCGATGGAAAAATCAAAGACGTTTTCCGCGCCGATCTCCTGCTTGCGGCGGCCCGCGTAGGCGGAAAGATCGCGGATCACATTGGGCTTTCTGCCATAATCGATATTTTTCTGAGAAAACATAGAAAACCTCCGGTTTAATTGACAATTGATAATGAATGTGTCGGCTTCGCCGACTGTTTTTTATTTTGTCAGCATTACTAAATGCTCAAGTGCTTCCAGGTAGCCCTCAAACCCATGTCCGGCGATGGTCTTTACGCAGGCCTGCCGGATATAGCTGATCTGGCGGAAATCCTCCCGCTTGCTGACATCGGAGATATGCACCTCCACCATGGGCAGACCCACGGCCTTGGCAGCATCCAGAATGGCCACGGACGTATGGGTGTAGGCGGCGGGATTGATGACGATGCCGTCAAATTTCTGATAGGCCTCCTGAATCCAGTCCACCAGCACGCCTTCGTGGTTGGTCTGGCGCACATCCACGGTCACGCCCAGAACCGCGGCTTTTTCTTCGATCTGCCGTACCAGATCCTGATAGGTATGCGCACCGTAAATAGCCGGCTCCCGAACACCCAGCATATTGAGGTTGGGGCCGTTGAGAACGAGAATTTTCATGGGGTACCTCCTATCCCAGCATCCGCAAAATCTGCGAAATCACCGCGCCAATAGTGCCTTCGTTGTCCACAGTCACATCGGCGAACTTTTCATACAGCGGTCTGCGTGTTTCATAGAGCGCCGCCACGCCGTCACGCTGGGATACAGGCCGTCCGTCGATGGGCAGCTTTTCCGGATCACGGCGCACCCAGATGATTTTACCGTTCTGGTGGAGCAGAGGATAGTTCTCTGGCCTTGTGACACAGCCGCCGCCGGTGGCAATGACCAGACCGGATTGTTTGCCCAACTCTCGCAGGACTTCCGTTTCCACCTGCCGGAAGGCGTCCTCACCATGGGCGGCGAAATAGGCAGGAATGTCTCCCACCCGCTTGACGATCTCGGCATCGGCGTCCACAAGGGTGCACCCCAGCTCCTTTGCCAGATATTTTCCGATGGTGGATTTGCCGCAGCCGGGCATGCCGATGAGGATCACATTCTGCATGGATGCGCCGATCTGCTTCCAGACGGCGTTCATTTTTTGATCCGAAATGGTCTGCCCCGTCCACATCTCACTGGCCTGCACCGCCTGCGCCACCAGCATATATAATCCGCTTTCACAGGGAATCCCACGGGCCTCCGCATCCAAAATCAGCTGGGTTCTGGCGGGATTGTAGACCAGATCCAGCACCGCCTCCAGTCGGGGCAGCCGGGTCAGATCCACAGGGCTTTCCCCGTTGTGGGGATACATGCCCACCGGCGTGGTATTGACCAATATCTGCGCGTCGGCATGGCGCTCCAGATTTTCATAGTTGTTTTCGCCGGAGCGGGAGACCACCACCACTTCGGCCTCTGCCAGCCGCAGAATGGCCTGCACCGTGGCAGACGCGCCGCCGGAGCCCAGCACCAGCGCTTTCTTGCCTTCGCAGGAAACTCCCACCCGGCCCAGCATTTGGTCGAAGCCCCAGGTATCGGTGTTTGTACCCATGATTCGACCGTCGCCCAGCCGCACCAGCGTGTTCACGCTGCCCAGCTCCTCCGCCAGCGGCGAGAGCAGGTCGCAATGGGGAATGACCGCTTTTTTATAGGGGATGGTCACATTGAGCCCATCCCAGCTGCCGCCGCGGATAAAATCCGCCAGTTCCTCCGGCTCCTTTTCATACAACCGGTATTCGTAATCCGCCAGCAGGCCGTGAATGGCAGGGGAATAGCTGTGCCCCAGCTTCCTGCCGAGAAGTCCGCAGTTCATACAAACGCCTCCCAAGGCCCCCTTGTGCAGGCCCCGCATCTTCAGGCGGGGTCTGCCGACGTAATTTCCGTTGTTCGTCGGCAAAGGGGGCTGTCAGCGAAGCTGACTGGGGGATTGTCCGACAACCCCTCCGGCGCTTCGCGCCACCTCCCCCTTGCACAGGGGAGGTTTATTTAAATCACTTCCGAGTACGAGCCCAGATAGGTAAAGTCCTCCGTGCTGGCGGACAGCTCGCAGATGATCTGAATAAATTCCTCCGAATAGACCGAGGTCTCCAGATCGAAATAGAACATGAACTCAAAATCCCGGTCGGGGATGGGTCTGGATTCCAGCTTGGTCACGTTGATGCCCAGAGCATAGAACCGGCTCAGCACCTTGTACAGAGCGCCGGGTCTGTGGGCGGTGGTCAGCATGATGGAGGTGTGGTTGGCGCCGGGGTAGATCTCCAGATTTTTGGAGATGCAGATGAACCGGGTATAGTTGTTGCCCTGATCCTGCACACTGCGCTTCAGGCAGCTCAGGCCGTACAGCTCCATGCAGCTGCGGGAGCAGAGGGCTGCCACATCGGTGCGCTCGGACTTTGCCACCATTTCCGCCGCCACTGCCGTGTTGGATACGGCGGTGATCCGCACATCCTTGCCGAAGGTCTTGAGGAACTCGGCGCACTGGCTGATGGCCTGCTCATGGGAATAGATTTCCTTGATGTCCTCCATTCTGGTGCAGCTCTTCGTCATCAGATTGTGGTCGATCTTCATCCGCACGGAACGGACAATGTGGAAATTCCGGTGGATCATCAGGTCATAGACCTTTTTGACGGAACCGGCGGTGGAGTTTTCGATGGGCACCACGCCGTACTGGCACAGACCGCTCTCAATGGCGGAGAAGATGCCGTCAAAGTCCTTGAAATACATGATGAAGGGCATTTTCACCATTTTTTCCGCCGCGATCTGGGCATACGCGCCCTCCACGCCGCAGACCGCCACCGATACGTTCTGGGGGAACAGTCTGGGGGTATTCTCGATGGCGTCGGTGATCTTCCTGCTCAGATCGGAATAATCTGTCATCTGATGGGTCTGGTGGGAGCGGCTCAGTTCAAAAATGGAGGAATAGAGCACGCTGGTGTAGTTCCGCATCTCCTGCGGCACTTTGGCGCAGACGTCATTGAGCTTGGCGCGCTCCCGTCCGGCATCCAGAATCGGCAGGTTCCGCTCTTTTTTGTAGGCCGCAATGTCGCTGGCCACTTCCATCCGCCGCTGGAACAGATCCACCAGCTGATCGTCGATTTCATCAATTTGCTTTCGATAGTCTTTCAGATCCATAGAGGCACTTCCTTTTTTGTTTGTAGGGGCGGTCATCGTGTCAAGTGTAACATGGTATACACCAGTGTAGGGACATAGTATACAACTCACATTCTCGCAATGGAGCGGTGTATCAGTTGTCCATTCTCTGTATCGAACTCGGCAATTTTGAAATTTCGATAGCAGGCAACAAAGGTTT
>JAZSCX010000040.1:0-19030 GCA_045530865.1 Candidatus Avilachnospira sp. | reverse complement strand
CCGGCGTGGACGATCTGGGGGTTCATGGAGAACGCCCGATCCACATCGGCACGGGTCAGGAACATATCGGCGCCGGGCTTCCGGGCAAAGGTGAAGCTCCGGTCACCGTGCTCGTCCAGCGAGACAAATGCCATGGTGGTGATGGCCTCCTGCACCAGCTCGGGGCACAGGGCCTGCACATCATTTTCCTTCAGAACGCCCATGAGGAACCGGCCGAAGTCGTCATCACCCACCCGGCCGCAGAAGCCTGCGGCTACGCCGTTGCGGGCGGCGGCAACGGCCACGTTGGCCGGTGCGCCGCCGGGTTTGCGGATGTAAGAACCGGTTTCCTGACCGGGGAGAAAGTCGATGACCATTTCACCGATACACAGAATACCGCTCATGCCATCACCTCTGCAGATAATTTTCGTAGGGAACCTTGTCGACCTGCTTCAGGCCCAGCCATGCCATGACTTCCATGACCTCCTCGGTCCAGTCGCCCATGACGATGGGGAAGTGGTGCTGGAAGCCCTTGACCATGATGGTGTTGAAGAAGTCCAGAGCGGAGATCTTCTCCCGGTTCAGCTCCAGCTCGCCCAGCCAGCCGCGGCAGCCGCCGTAGCTTGCCTTGCTGCCGTCCTGGAAGGTGCCGCTGGCCAGGAACATGGTGTCCATCTCGCCGGTCAGGCGGGCAACGGTGGCCTTGCCCTGATCGAAGGTCATGTCACGCACCACGCCGGTACCCACGGCATGATCCAGATCGGCGCCGCCGTGATCCTTGCCGGAGTAGTTCAGGCTGTAAGTATAGCTGCTCTTCTGGCAGAACCGCTTGGAGGCGGGGCCGCAGTGCCACATCATGACGGAGTTGTCCTCGGTGTCCATGGCGGACAGGTCCATGAGCATGGTGGTGTCGTCGGACAGGTAGTGCAGCAGCAGCATGCTGATGGTGCTGGTCAGGTCGCCTTCGCAGCCTGCCACGGTGCCCTTGTCGTTGATCTCACCCACCACAGCGCAGACGCTGTAGAGGAAATCGTCCTGGAACTTGGGCCAGCAGCTGACGGCAACGGCGTCATAGCCGTATTTCTCGATAAAGCGGTCATAGGCCAGAGCGAAGCGGGCATTGACTTCGATGAGGGACATCTTGCCTTCCGGGTCTGCGCCGCCCTTGGTCTGGATCTGGTTGTGGATGGCTTCGTTTTTGGCGGCGGCTTCGGCGTTGAGCGCTGCCACCTTGGCGTCCACTTCCTCCTGAGGCAGCTTCAGGGCAATGTCCTTCAGCTCGGAGTACTCGTGCAGGCGGTTGATGCGGATGCCGTCAAAGAGCTTGATGAGCTTGCGCTCGTCGTCATACAGGTCGTTGAAGCCGGGGGCAATGCCGCCGATGAGG
The DNA here is from genome assembly GCA_045530865.1 of Candidatus Avilachnospira sp. Taxonomy (GTDB): domain Bacteria; phylum Bacillota; class Clostridia; order Oscillospirales; family Oscillospiraceae; genus Avoscillospira. Next base: position 17,664 of record JAZSCX010000040.1, on the reverse strand, counting down.
GCCACATTGGAGTGCTGCATCCGCTTGATGGCACGCAGGGCACGGACAGTGACCTCGAAGCGGCGCAGGAACAGGGGATCGTTGTAGTTGCCGTAGAACCACTTGGTGAGGATGTTGTACTCATTCAGGTAGTGGGCAACGATGGAAGAATACATGTGGATGCCGCACAGAGAGTTGAAGGACACAACGCCGCTCTTGCGCATTTCGGGGATGGCCCACAGGCCCATGCGGGCGCCCTTGGTTCGGGCGAGGGTGCTGACCACCAGACCTGCGGCGAAGCTGGTGCACTGCAGCAGGACGAAGTCCACCTTCTCTGCTTCCAGAACTTCTCTGGCGGCGAGGGCGTCTGCTTCGGTGATGACGGTGTTTTCGTAGACATACAAGGCCACGCCCAGCTGGTCGCACAGGCTCTGCAGACCCTCTGCGTTATACTGGAAAGCGGTCTTTTTGTCGCCGGGGAAGGAGAGCTGAGAGGCTCCCACAAGGCCGATTTTAAACTGTACCATAGACATTCTCCTCCATATTAATTAAAGTTTTTTTTACTATTATAGCATACAAAAAAATAAAAAATAGTTGCGATCATCCAAAACACTGTAAATTCGTCCGGATAATAGGAAGAAAAAGGAATTGGCAGCGCTTCGGGAAGGGAAAAAACGGGAATTCCTGCAGGGGATTCCAGAGCTGTAACTTTTTGTTGTTGCAATCTTCGGAATTTTGGATTAAAATTATGTCAACTGGAGTGTGAGCCTGAAAAAGGAGTATATATATGGCGAAAAAAGGTAAGTTTCAGCAGCCCCGCACCTCTGCTGCCCAGCAGCATGTGAACAAGGCTGCGGGAAAAAAACAGCAGAATAAGAAAAAAAGCGTCGCCGTGCTGGCGGTGCTCTCCGCAGTGCTGTCGCTGGTGCTGGTGGCAGCCGTGGGCGTATATGCCTATGGCATGAAGCTGGTGGACGGCAAGAGCATCTATCCCAATGTGCGGGTGGCAGGTGTGGATGTGGGCGGTATGACCCAGTCTGAAGCACTGGAAACCGTGAACCGGGCTATGGCCGATTCCTACAGCGCCTCTTCTCTGGAGGTTCGTCTGCCGGACAGGACCCTTTCCTTTGAGCCGGAGCAGACCAAGGTGGCGCTGGACGCCGAGTCTGCCATCGAGGAAGCCATGGCCTTCGGCCGTTCTGATGGTGTGTTCCGGGCGGTTTTGCAGTATCTGAAAAGCGAAAACTATCCCCGGGATATCCAGATGGAAACCTCCCTGTATCTGGACACGGATTACATCGAAGCCATGATCCATCAGACGGCTGCCGACGTGGACAAGGATCCCAGAAATTCCTCCATGGGCATGAACAAGGATATGACCGAAGTGGAGATCCAGAAGGGCACCACCGGCCGAAAGCTGGATACGGAGGGGCTCTACGAAGCCGTGTATCAGGCCTTTATGACCGGAAATTTTGAGCCCTTCGAATGGGAATATGAAATTCTGGAATACCGGAGCGTAGATCCGGCGGAACTGCTGGCTCTGTTGGAGGAGCAGATTGCCGATGCCTATTACGATGCGGAAAACCACGAGATCGTGGAGGGCGTCAGCGGCTACACCTTCGATCTGGAGACTGTGGAGGAAGAACTCCGGGATGCCGAAGAGGGCGCAAAGCTGTCCTTCCCCATTGTGGAAAAGCTGCCGGAGGTCACGGCCGAGCAGCTGCGGGAAGAAATGTTTGGCACCGTGCTGGAAAAGCGTTCCAGCTGGTATGTGAGCAACCCCAACCGTACGGAAAATCTCCGTCTGGCCTGCGAAGCCATCAACGGCACCATCATCAACCCCGATGAAGTATTTTCCTTCAATCAGGTTGTGGGCGAGCGGACGGCGGAAAAGGGCTACAAGCCCGCCACCATCTACGGCGGCGAGGGTGAGAGTGTGGACGATCTGGGCGGCGGCGTGTGTCAGGTGGCCTCCACCATCTACTATGCGGTTCTGTATCTGGATCTGAAAACGGTCATGCGGGAGCCCCATATGTACGAAGTGACCTATGTGCCCGCCAGCTGCGACGCTGCCATCTTCTGGGACAGCGGTCTGGACTACAAATTCCGCAACACTTTGCAGAATCCCATCATGATCGAAGCCAATATCGACGGCGGCACCTGCAACATCACCTTCTACGGTGTGAAGGAAAATGACAATTATGTGGTGCTGTCCGCGCCGGAGTATCTGGAAACCTGGGAGGAAGAGGATGTCGAGGAAGTGGACGAGACCAAGCCCGAGGGCTACCGGGAGCTGAAGCAGACGTCCTACACCGGCGCCAAAACGCTTGTCACCAAGCGGGTCTATGACGGCGACGGCAATCTGCTGCGGACCGACAAGCTGAACAGTACCTACAAGTCCAGACCGAAGATCTACATCGTGGGCCCCTCTGCCGAAGAACCGGTGGATCCCGAAAATCCGGAAATTCCGGTGGATCCCGAGAATCCGGAAACCCCGGTGGAACCGGAGAATCCCGATGAAAACGGGGAGAATTTGGCGCCGGATTGGAACGAATACTGGCCCTAAAACTGAAAATTTGCCCCCTTTTACAGGGTTTTGGCGGTGATTTCACTGCCGATTGGGGTGTCTGAGAGCCCGTTTTCGCTGATAAATTAGTGATAATCGGAGCTTGGACACCCTATTTTTTTTACGAAAAAGGAGAAAAAACCATGCATACGGTGGAATTGATCGCGAAAAAACGGGATGGATACGAGCTGACGGACGAAGAGATCCGCTTTCTGATCCGCGGCTATACCGAAGGAAGCATCCCCGATTACCAGATGTCGGCGTGGGCCATGGCGGTGTTTTACCGCGGCATGACCGACCGGGAGACCACCGTTTTGACCGACGCCATGATGCGCTCCGGCGACACGGTGGATCTGCGCTGTTTTGGCGACCTCTCCGTGGATAAGCACTCCACCGGCGGCGTGGGCGACAAGACCACCCTGATCGTGGCGCCCATTGTGGCAAATCTCGGCGGCAAAATGGCAAAAATGTCCGGCCGCGGGCTGGGCCACACCGGCGGCACCGTGGATAAATTGGAGTCCATTGCCGGTTTCCGCACTACCCTGACGGCGGAGGGATTCCGCAGACAGGTGGAGAACGTGGGCGTGGCGGTGATCGGCCAGAGCGGCAATCTGACCCCGGCCGACAAAAAGCTCTATGCCCTGCGGGATGTGACCGCTACGGTGGACTCCATTCCCCTGATCGCCTCCTCCATCATGTCCAAAAAGCTGGCGGCGGGCGCAAAATCCATCGTTCTCGATGTGAAATGCGGCTCCGGCGCTTTTATGAAAACGGAGGCTGACGGCAGAAAGCTGGCGGAGGCCATGGTGGCCATCGGCAAGGCCTGCGGCAGAAACACGGCGGCACTGCTGACCAATATGGATGTGCCGCTTGGCAGCTGCGTGGGTAACGCGCTGGAAGTGAAAGAAGCGGTGGAGGTGCTGCAGGGAAAGCCGGGTGATCTCCGGGAGCTGTGCGCGGCCCTTTCGGCGGAGCTTCTGACCCTGTGCCACGGCTGGAACCCGGAAAAATCTGCCGAAAAGGTGCGGCAGGCGCTGGACAGCGGCAGTGCCATGGAAACCATGTCCCGCTGGGTGGCGGCACAGGGCGGCGATCCGGATTTCAACCATCTGCCGGAAGCATCGGTACAGGTGCCGGTGACGGCAGACAGGGACGGCTGGCTGGTACACATGGATGCGGAAAAGATCGGCGTGGCCTCTTCCCTGCTGGGCGCGGGACGGATGACCAAGGACGATGTCATCGACCACGCCGCCGGCATTGTGCTGGAGAAAAAGACCGGCGATTTTGTGAAAGCCGGAGAGGTTTTGGCATGGCTGCACACCTCGCAGGAAGCCCTGTTGCCTGCGGCGAAAGCACGGCTGCTGTCTGCGCTGCAGTGGGGCGAAGAAGCACCCAAACAGGGACGGTTGATCTATGATATCGTGCGATAATGAATTTACACAAAGGAGAGAACGAATAGATCCGGTTTTGGAAATCTTTGTGTGGTGGATCGTTTTTTAAAGTTTTGACCCCGGATGCAACGCATCCGGGGTCAAAACTTTAAAATCGGTTAAACAGCTTGGCGATGGGCTGTACCACGTCCGCCAGATCCTGGATGGCCTGATTGAGAGTTTCCAGATCGATGGTATTGAGCTTCTCCAGCGTTTCCTCCAGACCGGTCTGGCTGGTATCCACCAGCTGATTGACGTTTTCCACCAGTCCCGCCAGATCAGCCTCTGCCATCTGGGTGGAGACCTCCTCCAGATTGGCCATGACCCCTGCCACATCGGCTTCTGCCAGCTCGTTGCTCACCTGCTCCACATTGGCAAGCACCGCATCCACCTGATTTGCCGTGGATTCCAGCTTCGGCAGGAAATTGACCACTGACAGCAAAACCGCCAGACAGCACACCGCTGTGATCAGACTGAATACAAACTGCAGCCCCGCAAACCACGCTTGCTTCCGGTTGGAGCGGTCCAGCCGCTGCAGCAGCTCCTGCAATTCTTTCTTTTCGTCCATGTCCGGTTCCCCCCTTTTCTTTTATCATACCACAATGCGACCCGGACGCAAAGGAAAAAATCGCAGTCTCTATGGCTCTGTGGCGGCCAAGGATCTGGCCGCCCTACGAACCTGTGCAAGCATTTCTTCCATGGCGATCTGTAGGCGATTGATCGGCACTGTGCTGACCAGAACGCACCTGTGCAGGCAGATAAAGAGTGATCCAAGACTTTCCATCTTAGGAGGAGGGGTACATAGGGCTTCGAGCGACCGCCGCCTGTGGCGGAGGCAAGGGAGCGAAGAAGCTGGGCAGGAACTTGGCTTTGTGCAAACAACGTGAAGCACAAAGCCTTAGTTCCAACCCGGCAAGGCGGCTTTGTAGAAAGCCCTCCCCTATGCGCGGTTTTCTTTCCCCGATTTCTTTTTGCGCGAACAAAAGAAATCGGGCCTGCGGAGCATAGTGTACTTCCAAGAGGGAAGCTGACTGCCTGCATACGGATTGCCACGCCTCCTGCGGAGGCTCGCAATGACACAATGATTACCGCTGCCTGCACGTGGAACGCATAAATGCGTTCCCTACGAATATCATCGATGACGCATGCAGCGGGGCGCCGGGGTTATTCCAAAACATATTCCATGTTTTGGACACGGTTGTGCATACCGCAGCTTTCGTAAAAGGAAATTGCAGCTTTGTTGAATGACCACACCCGCAAATCCATGGTCTGGCAATGCAACGCCTTGGCTCTGGCTTTACAGGCTTCAAACAGCTTGGTTCCAATTCCATTGCGCCTGTGCGCCAAAGAAACACAAATATCAACAATACAGAACAAATCATAATCGAAGAAATCCGGATTATTTCGGTTGGAAATCAGGGTGGCAGACACATATCCAACCACCGTACCGGCTTCGTCCTCTGCGATCAGCAGAGTATTGTTCGGATTATTCAGCTTTTCCTGAAATTCCTCCGCTGTATAAAATCGGGTATTTCCTTTAAACAGCTCCGGCCGCCCCTGTTGATGCAGTTTTGTGCTTTCCTCCTGCAGTGGACGGATGTGTACACAGTCCTGAGGAACTGCGTTTCGGATACGGATATTCATGAAATCAGTCCTTTCCTATAGGATGGTGCCTGCAGACACCCCTCAGTCAGGCTTCGCCTGCCAGCTCCCCTCAAGGGGAGCCTTTGGCGCGCCCTACGGGTGGGTGGGGTGGTTCAGGTAGTCGCGGATGGCGGCTTCGGCCATTTTGACTTCCGTCAGGAAGTTTTCCGCCGACAGCCGTAAGGCGCCATGACCCAGAATGATGACCTGCTCCAGACCGTCGGAGGTGGCAACCCGAACCCTGTGCTTCTTGCCCAGCTCATGGGTGACCCGCTCGATATACATATCGGCGGTTTCCGCCTCTTTGGTATAGACCACGGACAGATCCCCGAAATGCTCGATGGAGCCGGGGTTATTTTTTACCTTATAGGCATCGAACACCACGATCACCGGATGCTGCCGGAAGCCCTGGAAGTTTCGCAGGCGGTCGATCAGCTGGCCTCTCGCCAGCTCCAGATTGGTCTGGGCGATCTTTTTCAGATCCTCCCATGCAAAAATGATATTATAGCCATCCACCAACAGGTATTCCGGGCCGGTGGGCTGAGGTTTGGTCTTATAGGTCTTGTCCCGCAGTTCATGGCGGACAGGCTTGAAGGCCTGATTGAAATCCCGCTTGATGGGGCCGTAGGTGCGTTCGAAGATCTGCTGCAGCTCCTTATCCGTGGCAACGATGGCGCAGTATTCCGCCGCCAGATCCCGCATCTCCGGTTCCGGCTCCGGTTCGGAGAGGATACTGGGCAGGTTCATATACTTGGGCACATCGTACCATTTCACATTGAAGCCCGCGCCGTGGGCACAGAACACGCTGTCCGGCGTATTTTCCACATCGGCTTCCGGATCGTAGCCGATCTCCGCCGCAACCTTGTCCTGATTCTTGCAGGGGGCATAGCCCTGCAGGCTGCAGGAAAACCTGCCCAGACCTCTGGTATAGGCGGTGACGGTCTGGGGATAGTCGCCCATGGCGGAAACCGGTGCGCTGCCCTGAATGATGGCAAAGTCCCCGTTGGTCTCCGGGGGATCAAACTGCGCGCCCATCTGATCCAGATCGGTCATGGCCCGGCCCACACAGCTCTGGGGCACCTCCAGACGGAATTTGTACCACGGCTCCAGCAAAACCGGCTTGGCCTGCATCAGACCCTGCCGCACGGCACGGTAGGTGGCCTGCCGGAAGTCGCCGCCCTCGGTGTGCTTCAGGTGCGCCTTGCCGGACATGAGGGTGATGGTCATATCGGTAATGGGTGCGCCGGTGAGCACGCCCAGATGCTGCTTTTCGGAAAGATGACCCATGATGAGCCGCTGCCAGTTCCGGTCCAGATCGTCCTGATGACAGCCTGAGCCAAACTGGATGCCGCTGCCCCGGGGGGCAGGCTCCAGCAGCAGATGTACCTCCGCATAGTGGCGCAGGGGCTCATAATGCCCCACGCCCTCCACGGAATTGGCGATGGTCTCCTTATACAAGATGCCGCCCTGCCCAAAGGTGACCGGCAGGGAGAACCGCTGCTGCAGCTGTTCCTGCAGAATTTCCAGTTGAATGGGTCCCATGAGCCGCACCCGGATCTCCTGCAGCTGCTGATTCCAGTCCACATGGAGCTGGGGATCCTCTTCCTCCAGCTGCCGCAGCTGCAGCAGGGCTTTGTGCAGATCATAGCCCTCCGGCAGATTCACCCGATAGGTCAAAACCGGCTCCAGAACCGGCGGGGTTCCCTGATTTTCCACGCCAAGACCCAGTCCCGGGCGGGTACAGGTCAGTCCCACAGCCGCCACCACATCGCCGGGCAGCGCCTCTTCCACCGGCTGGAATTTGGCCCCGTTGTATACCCGCAGCTGGGTGATCTTCTCCGACCAGCCGTCGCCGGAAAGGGTTTCCCGAACTTTCAGTCTGCCACCGGTGACCTTCAGATGGGTCAGGCGGACATTCTGCTCGTCACGGGATATTTTGAATACTTTTGCGCCGAATTCGCCGGAATCCGCCGTGAAGGGAGCGTATTGGCCCAGATCTGCCATAAAGTCCTCCACGCCCTCCAGCTTCAGCGCCGCGCCAAACCAGCAGGGGTACAGGTTTCCGGCATGAAAGGCCTGCAGAATACTCTCCGGAGACAGCTCGCCGGTTTCCAGATATTCATCCAGCAGTTCCTCGCTGCCCATGGCCATGGCCTCGTAATCCGGGTTGGAGAAATCGGCAAAGCCTTCGCCCAGACTGCGGCGCAGGTCCGCCAGCAGCTCCTCCCGGGAAGGGCCGGGCAGATCCATTTTATTGATAAAGACAAAGGTTGGGATCTTTCTCGCCCGCAGCAGCCGCCACAGGGTCAGGGTATGGCTCTGGACGCCTGCCGGGCCGCTGATCACCAGAATGGCGCAGTCCAGCACATCCAGCGTCCGCTCCATCTCGGCAGAAAAATCTACATGACCGGGGGTATCCAGCAAGGTGGCGTGGAGGCCGCCGGGCAGGTCCAGCAGCGCCTGCTTGGAAAAAATGGTGATGCCCCGCTGCCGCTCCAGATGGAAGGTATCGAGAAAGGCGCTGCCATGATCCACCCGCCCCAGCGCGCGGATGGTGCCGGTGATATACAGCATGGCCTCGGAAAGCGTGGTTTTGCCGGCGTCCACATGGGCCAGAACGCCGATGCAGCACCGCTTGTTCTGCTCAGTCATAGTCGTTCTCCTGAAAGTTACTTGCGAAGCGCCTTGCGGAGGACGGGCACCATCAGCAGCGCTGCGCTGCCGCCGATCAGGGCGGTGAACAGCTGCGGCCAGCTGAAGGTGGCCGGAAGCACCTGCAGCATGGGCTCTTTCAGAGTGCCCGCCACCAGCAGAGACGGCGCCAGCAGGCCGCAGATGACCTTTGCCACAATCAGGTACAGCGCTGCGAACTTGGCAAATGCCGCAATCGGCAGGGCAAGAAGCTTTTTCCCGGAGAACAGATGCAGCAGAAGCACATAGATACAGTTGCCGATCATAATGGCGGGGATAGTCAAAATCTGGGGCGCGATGCCCAGCAGGAAGGCCAGCACCGGCGAGCACAGCGCCACGGTCAGGCCGCAGCCAAGTCCGCCCACCAGTGCGGAGATCGCCAGAATGGCATTGACAAAGGAGCCGGTCACCAGCTGTCCCAGGGGCTTGGTCAGCGCCTGAAGCGCCACCAGCAGCGCCAGCATGACTGCGGTTTCGGTGATCCAGCGAATACGTTTTTTCATAGGTGTTTCCTCTTTCCTGCCTGTGGCAGTCTATTTTATGAAATTACGCGGCAGGTCAGAAGGAGCACCTGCCGGTTTTCCTGCCGCAGAACCTGCAAGGCCGCGGCGGTTCGTTTTTCATCAAAGGTCAGCAGGGCGTCATCCAATACCAGCGGTGTTTCCACCGGGAGCAGCAGACGGGTCATGGCCAGCCGCAAGGCCAACCAGATCTGATCCTGCGTGCCGCTGCTGAGGGCTGCCAGATGCCGGGTCAGACCGGTGGCCTGCTCCCGGGCCTGCAGCTGCCAGTCCCGCCCCATGATCAGGGCATCGTAGCGGTTTTCCGTCAGCTTCTGCAGGTATTCGCCTGCCAGACCGGTCAGCTGCGGAGCATAGACCTGCGTCAGCTGGTCGTGGGCAGACTGCAGGGCCGTCTGTGCCAGTGCCAGCGCCTGCTCCCGCAGATACAGCTGCGAAAGCTCCCCGTTCAGGGTTTCCTTTCTGGCTTCCAGTTTTTCCAGACTGCCTACGGCCTCTTCCTTTGCCCGGAGATTCTCCGCCTGCAGATGGTAGGCCGCCGCTTTTTCCTTCAGCCGCAGCAGCGCCTGACCGGGATGCCACGGCATGGCTGCCAGCCGGTGCTGCAGCTCCGCCTTCTCCCGCAGGGAGGTGGTTCGGGTCAACTGTTCAAAGACGGACAGGGTCTGGGCTGCCGCAGACAGAGCTTCCTCCTGCGTCCGGATCTCCGGCCAGATCTGCCGTGCCTGTTCCAGCAGGACTTCCCGCTCCCACTCGGTCTGCCGGTGGCGTTCCTGCGCCAGAAGCCAGTCCCGCCGTGCCATGGCGGCAGGGAGAAGATCGTCTTTGTTTTCCGCGGCATAGGTCTGCAGAATGGCTTCCGCCTGCTGCTGCCGGGTTTCGATTTCCTTTTTCTTCCGCAGCCAGAGGAACACGCCGCCTGCTGCCGCAGCCGCTGCCAGTCCCGCACCAATCCAAACCGTCAAAACAGCAAACAGCACTGCCAGTCCTGCCGCAGCCGCCCACAACGGCAGCCACGGATTTTTCATGGGCAGAGCAGCGGCCTCATAGTCCGCCAAATCCCGCTGGGCCTTGGGCAGCACCGCACCGGCATCGATTCCCTGCAAAGCAGGGGGGCAGTCCGGTTCCGGCGGCAGGGGCTCGCCCTGCGTCTGCCGCAGCTGCTGCTGCAGCTCCCGGACGGTGTCGGCCTGCAGCTCCCGGGGCAGGCTGCTCCGCAGCGCTTCCTCCTGCTGCATCAGATTGGTCAGGGCATCCCGGGCGGCTTCCTTTGCTGCCGCCCACTGCTTCTGCTCCGCCTGCTCTGCCTCAGCGGCTTCTGCCAAAAGGGCTTCCCGCTGGGCCGTCAGCGCCATCCGCTGCTGGCGGTATTCGGAGATCAGCTCCAGTGTATCGATGATTTTTTTGCGCTCGGCCTCTTTTTCGGGAATCAGGCCGTTCTGGTGATAGCGGCAGCGGTTTTTCCACATCTTCAGCCGGTTTTCCGCCTCCGGATAGTGATCCTGCAGATTGCCGCTGACGGCCAGATTTTCCAGCCGCTGCGCCAGCACCTGATCCTCCGTCACCGCCAGCTCGCTGCCGGACAAAAAGGCGCTGCGTTTGTACACGCCCCGCTCCACACCCAGCAGCCACGCGCCGCAGTTTTCTCCGGTCAGCTCCGGAATTTCCAGTCCCGTGTCTTTGTCATAGGCGCGGAACACGCTCATGGGCTTGTTCCGCTGGCTGGTGCGCTGCAGCACGATCCGTCTGCCGTCCACCTCCAGCTCCATGGTGCCGGACATGGGCTTGCCGCTCCACGGCAGGTAGCGTTGTTTATCTGCCAGCTTGCCCTTGACTGCCCGCTGGGTGGTATCAATGCCGTAGAACATGGCCTGCACAAAGGCTGCCCATGTGGATTTGCCGCTCTCGTTGGGGCGGTTCAGGATGGTCAGACCGTCAGAAAGGGTGAGGGTCTCGCCGTCGAGACAGCCAAAGGTTGCCGTCATGGAGAGGATCTTCATACCGCATCTCTCCCTTCCAGTGCTGCCAGCACATATCTCGCTGCCAGCGCCGCGATCTGTTTCTGTTCCGGCGTTTCCGCCTTGTCATACTGCGCCTTCAGCGCGTCCATAGTCAGGCCCCGCAGGGTTCCGTCACCGCAAAAGGCCCACAGATCCCGCTTGGGAACGGTCTGATCCACGATCTCCAGCGACAAAAACTGCTCCGACAGTCGTTCCCGCAGGGCGTTTTTATCCACCGGATCGGATTCGCCGGTGAGAATCAGGCGGCAGATGGTCTGCAGATACCGGGGCGGGATCTCCACCGCTTCGGCAGGAACGGACAAAATCTCATAACGGGGCAGCGGCAGGGGCAGGAACCGGGTCTCGCAGATGCCGCGATCCAGCGCCACGCAGAATACGCCCCGTTCGCCGGTCTCGTCAAAGCCCCGTCCCATGGGTGCGCCGGGCCAGCCGTACCAGGTTCTGCCCAGCTGCTGTGGCAGCTGCGTTTTGTGAATATGCCCCAGCGCCAGATAGTCCAGCCCGCAGTTCTGTAGGGTCTGGGCGGAAATGGCATGATACGGGCCGGGATAGAGGGGGTCGCCGTGGAACAGGCCGATCTCCAGAAAGCCGTCGTTCTTTCGGGTGATGGGCTGCAGCAGATCGGACGCCTCCTGCTCCCGGAAGCCGGCACCCCAGATCCGGCAGCGAAGCTCCGGCAGCTCCACCATTTCCATGGCGCCGGAGAAAATATGCACATTGTCCGGCCAGCCGTGGAGGGCCCACGGAGAAGCGGCCGTAAAGGGATCATGGTTGCCGGGGGAGATGAACACCGGCACGCCGCATTGGGAAAAGGCCCTCTGCATGGCCTCCACCGTTTCAGGGCAGACCCGGGCGCCGTCAAAAACATCGCCCGCCAGCAGCATCAGATCGCAGGCGTGCGCCCGGCAGAGGTCAGCCAGCAGCTCCGGCAGCTGCCGCTGCTGTTTTCTGCGCTGCACCGCCAGCTCCGGCGGCAGAGCCGCAAAGGGCGAATCCAGGTGCAGATCCGCGGCATGCAAAATCCGCAGCATCGGGATCCCTCCTTTCGATTTTTCTTTTCATTATACAGGAAAACAGATGGCGGCGCAATGCAAAATGACCGCACAGCCCGAAAGGTGTGCAGTCATTTTGATCAGGGCAGCTGCCGATACTCCTTGCAGGAGATGCCGGTTTCTTTTTTGAAAACACGCATGAAATAATTGTAATCAAGAAAACCGATCTGCTCGGAGATCTCGGTGATGGACAGGTCTGTTTCCTGCAGCAGCTTTTTCGCCTTTTCAATACGGATGCGCTTGATATACTGCATCACACTGCAGTCCAGACACTGGCTGGAAAGCTCATAGAAGGATGTCCGGGAGATGCCGAAATAATTGCACAGCTTCGAAACCGTGATCTCACTGCGGAGATTGTTCTCGATGTACTGCATCAGCATATCCACAAAATTGTTTTTATCCACCAGTACGATTTTTTTATTGAGCAGGTAGGTGATATAGGTCTGGGTCAGCAGGGTAGCGGCGGAAATGACCTCAGAGCTCAGGGGCTTGAGATTTGCCATGGCTTCCTGCAGGGCGGTTCCGTCCAGAACTTTGCAGTATTCGGCCATGCGTTCCTGCAGAACCTCGGCATATTCCTGATTGTACATCTGACCGAAAATGATATAGCCGATGATGCCTTGGTCGCTCTTGATGGGGGAGACCACCTCATAGAGGCCGGCGTGGCAGCAGTAGCCGTGGGGCTCACCCGTTTTGGAACAGATCTCAAAGGCGCGGCGGTCGCACTCTTTGCAGCGCTCCAGAAAATTGGCGCGGATGATCTGGCACACGGGGCCATGGTGGACGCCGGGGGGATAGGCGAGAATTTCGTTGTGCTCCGTGTCAAGCAGGGTGGCGTTGATCTGCGTCAGGGTATAAAATGCCTCCATGACACTGTAGAGCTGCTGCATATCCACGGACAAACGGGGACGATGGAGGTTCATGTTTCAACACCTTTCTTCCACCAAGGGTAAGGCGTGGGCTTACTGGGCATCCTGCCGGAATTCCTTGCAGGAGATGCCGGTTTCTTTCTTAAACACACGGATGAAATAGTTGTAATCCCAGAAGCCGACCTGTTCGGCTACCTTTGTGATGGGAATGGACGGATCCTGCAGCAGCTTTTTGGCCGTTTCAATTCGGATTCGTTTGATGTACTGCATCACACTGCAGTTCAGACATTGGCTGGAAAGCTCGTAAAAAGCGGTGCGGGAGATGCCGAAGTAATTGCACAGATCGGAAACGGTGATCTCCGAACTGAGGTTTTCTTCGATGTACTGGTTCAGGCTCTCTTCAAAGTTGGTCTTGTCCACCCGGACGATGCGGTTGTTGACCAGATAGGTGATAAAGGTCTTGGTCAGCAGGGTGACGGCGGAGATGATCTCGGAATTCAGGGGTTTCAGGGCAGAAAGGGCCTGTTGGAGGGTATCCGGATCCAGATACTTGCCGTATTCTGCCAAACGTTCCTTCAGCAGGTCGTCAAAGTCCTGATTATAGGCCTGACCGAACATGATATAGCCAATGATGCCGTTTTTGTCCTTGATGGGAGTGATGACCTCGTACAGACCGGCATGGCAGCAGTAGGCATAGACCTCCCCGGTTTCGGAGCAGGTCTGAAAAGCCTGACGGTCACACTCCAGACACTGGTCCAGATACTTGGTACGGATGTATTTGCAAAGACCGCAGTGTTCAACATGGGGCGGGTAGGTGAGGATCTCCTGACAGTCGGCATTGTACAGGGTGGAGACCACATTGGTCAGGGTATAAAACGCCTGCATAACGTTGGAAAGCTGCTGCATATCTACGGACAGGCGGGGATGTTTGGAGCCCATGGTCGGATCACCTTCTCTCAATGGTTCGTAAAAATCTTTTTTATAATTATATCTGATTCTGACGAAAAATGCAATCGGCCTCCTATGGATTTTTGCGCCGTCCCGCCTGGTAAATTCTGCAGGCACCTTCGAACCCCCGTAAGAATCTGCTTGCTTTTAAAAAATCTCTGTGGTATTCTGTGGTAAATTCAAAACATGAGGGAGCGTGTGTTATTCATGAAAAATTGTCAGGTGTTTGGTATTCTTCCGAATGGTACGGAAATTGAGACCGTTTCTCTGAAAAAAGGCGCTTTATCCTGCCGGATTCTTACCTATGGCGGTGCGCTGCAGTCTCTGACCGTGCCCGACCGGCAGGGCAATCCCGTGGATGTGGTGCTGGGTCTGGACACGCTGGAGGCCTACTGCGAGCACGATAAATTCCTCGGCGCGCTGGTGGGCCGCTATGCCAACCGCATTGCCAACGGCAAATTTGTTCTGGGCGGAAAAGAATATTCCCTCTTTACCAACGACGGCCCCAATCACCTCCATGGCGGCGCCGTGGGCTACAACCAGAAGGTCTGGAAGATCGAGGATCTGCAGGCCGATCAGGTGGTTCTGTCTCTTCTGAGCCCCGATGGGGAAGAGGGCTACCCCGGCAATCTGCCCATCACCATGACCTACCGCCTGACGGAACAGGGTCTGGAGCTCAGCTACGAGGCAGAAAGTGATGCCGATACGGTCTGCAATCTGACTAACCATTCCTACTTCAATCTGGCCGGTCACGGCAGCGGTGTGGTGGACAGCCAGACCATGCAGCTCTTTGCTGACCGCTATACCCATGTCCGGGAGGGCGCCATCCCCACCGGCGAGCTGCCTCCCGTGGACGGAACGCCCATGGATCTGCGACAGCCCACCCCCATCGGCGTTGGGGCGGAGAGCGATTTTGAGCAGCTGGTGCTGACACAGGGTTTTGACCACAACTGGGTCATCAACGATTGGGACGGCACTATGCGTCCTGCCGCCTGCGCCTATGCCAAGGAGACCGGCATCCGGATGCAGGTGCTGACCACCCTCCCCGGTATCCAGTTCTATGCCGGCAACTATCTGGACGGATGTCCCGCCGGAAAGGGCGGCGCAAAGTATTACAAGCACTGCGGCTTCTGCATGGAGACTCAGTTCTTCCCTGATACGCCCAATCAGCCTTCCTTCCCCTCCGCGCTGCTGCGAAAAGGGGAGAAGTACCTGCACAAAACCGCCTACCTGTTTGATATCGCTGAGTAATGGACAATGGACAATGGATGTGTCGCCAGCGGCGACAGATTGGAATTTTTGATGACCCTGCAGGGCACGATGACCCGACGTGCCGTTTGCACGCACCTAAAAAACTATGAAGGGAGCACCAAATATGCAGAATCATTTTGAGTCCCTGATCAAATCCTTCCGGGAGCCTTCCGGTGAATACACCCCGTTGCTCATGTGGTTCTGGAATGATGTGATCACCGAAGAACAGATCACTTTCCAGCTGGAAAAGATGCGGGAGCAGCGCATTTACAACTTCTTCATTCACCCCGCCTGCGGCTGTTCTGTGGAATACCTGTCCGACCGCTACATGGAGCTGATTCAGCATGTGGTCAAAGAGTCCAAGCGGCTGGGCATGTACTACTGGATCTATGACGAATACGAATTCCCCTCCGGCACTGCCGGCGGCATCCTGATCCGGGACTATCCTCAGTACCGGAAGAAGATCATGCGGGTGGAAGACCGGACATTTGGTGCCCCCGGCGATTTTGTCCATCTGACCAGCGAGGGCGAATTTGTCGGCGCCCAGATGATCACCCAGAAGCACGGCAAAAACCACGTCCGTGATGTGTCCGACCAGTGCGTGCTCACCAAACAGGGTGATCTCACCCAGCTGGACTTCTTCTACCGGGAGTGCAATGCCGCCGGACGGGTGCTGTTCTATTTCTGCGAAGTTGACCGAACCCCTCATCCCTCCGGTGCCAACCGTACCGGCGTGGATCGGATCCTCGGCTATGTGGATACGCTGAATTACGAAGCCATCACCAAATACATCGAAATGACCCATGAGCGGTATAAGCAGTTCATCGGTGATGAGTTCGGCAAGACCGTCCGCGGTGTGTTCACCGATGAACCCACTCCCCATTACTGCTACCACTACTCCTCCGTGGGCGCATGGAGCGACAATTTCGATGCCGAGTTCGAGAAGGATCACGGTTATTCTCTTCGGCCCTGGCTCTATGTCCTGTGGAATATCGAGGCTACCACGCCTGAAGAGATCCGTGCCCAGAGCGATTACCGCCATACGATCAAGCGCCTGTTCCTGCACAACTTCTCCGATCAGGTGAACGACTGGTGCAAAAACAACGATCTGATCTTCACCGGTCACTACAACGGCGAAGAGGATCTGATGAACCACCTGTCCATCGGCGATCTGCTGGACGCCCTGATGCGGATGGGAATGCCTGGTATCGACGCCATCTACTGTCAGAACCTGATCAATACGAATGAATTCAACGTGGCCGGCAAGGTGGTGGCCTCCGCCGCCAAGTTCAGCGGCAGCAGCCGTACCCTCTGCGAGACCTACACCGGCTCCGGCTGGCGGCTGCGGTTCCCCATGATGAAGCGGATCGCCAACCGCCTGCTGATGCTGGGCGTCAACTGGATCCAGTATATGGGCGGCTTCTACTCCACCGGCGGCGCTGCCAAGAACTTCCCCTTCGGCTTCGCTCCCAGCCACAACTACCAGAACACCCTCTTTGCCCATTATCACGAGCTGAACAACTACATCGGCGGCTTCCAGGCTTTGTCGGCTGCCACCAAGCCCGATGGCCGGGTGCTGCTGATGATTCCTCTGCAGCAGACCATCCGGGACCGCCACCACTGGATCAACGGCCAGTGGGATGCCCCGGATGCCTTTGCCAGCTTCTATGACCTGTTCTTTATCAACACGGTCAACGCCCTGCTGAAGGAGGGTGTGGGCTATGATATGTTCTCCGAGAACATGACCGACAAGATCACCGTACATGATGGCTGGGTGGAGGCCTTCGGCTATCGGTATGACACCTTTG
This sequence comes from Candidatus Avilachnospira sp., assembly GCA_045530865.1. Classification (GTDB taxonomy): domain Bacteria; phylum Bacillota; class Clostridia; order Oscillospirales; family Oscillospiraceae; genus Avoscillospira. The sequence continues at coordinate 884 of JAZSCX010000040.1, read as the reverse complement.
TGTTCCCCAGAATGCACTATGTGAACGGCCAGACCAGAAGCCTGATGGAAAAGCTGCATGAAAATCATGTAAAAATGATCTTCACCCACGATCTGCCCGGTGTGGATACGGATACGGGCGAAGATTTTGCGCTGAGCTTTGCCGTGGAGCGGGATCTGCAGACCAAGGCAAACGAATATCTCATCCTGCAGGAGGGAGAACCCGATCTGGCCGCACACCGCAGCGCCTTCCGCGCCGTCATCGGGGAGCGGATCCTCAACCTGCAGGCTGACGAGGGCATCTACCTGACCCAGCGCAGCAATTCCGACGCACAGGTCTGGTTCCTCTGCAATGACAGTGAGCATGCTGCCTGCGCCGAGATCGATGCCCTGCCCGGTATGCAGGTACTGACCGCCAATTCCGAAGCCCCGGCGACTTGTACCGTGGAAAACGGCAGAATGAAGCTGCGGCTGGACGGCTGGCAGATGGTCGCCATCGTCCGGGACAAGCAGGGAACTGCCCTGCCCGTGTCCACGGAAGTCCCCGCTTGGAGCAAAACCACCGCGGTGCTGGATGCGCCCTACGAATTTGCTGCCGCTGAGGGCAACGTCCTGCCGCTTGATTACGAAATGTTCGATCCGGAAACCGGCGTCTGGGAGCCCTGCCCCTTCATGTATTTTGCCGAAAACGTCCATCTCCGTCCGGAGGAACCCTACAAGCTCCGCGCAAAATTCGCCATCGACTATCTGCCGGAAACGGTGGATCTCAAGGCTGAGGTTTGGAACGTGACAAAGCTGGCGCTCAACGGCACCGATCTGGAATACTGCGTCAATGATAAGCGCGGTTCGCCCTTTGATTACACCGTGGAAGCCGCCTCTATGCTCCATGTGGGCGAGAACCTCATG
>JAZSCX010000102.1:0-2009 GCA_045530865.1 Candidatus Avilachnospira sp. | reverse complement strand
GCTCCATGTGGAAAAAGAAGCCATCAAAGATATCAGCAGAAGCGAATGGCAGATCATCCAGACTGTTGGCTGCGGTATGTCCAACAAGGAAATTGCCCAGGAACTCTGTTTGTCCGAAGGTACCGTCCGCAACTCCATCAGCAACATTCTGTTTAAGCTAGGCTTAAGAGATCGCACGCAGCTGGCCATCTGGGCCGTACAGACCGGGGTGGTGAATCAGCCGCTATGAAAAAACCGATACGGATAATTGCCGTACTGCTGATTTTGGTGCTGTGCATTTCTCTGACCGGATGCATTGGAAATCGGGAAACAGTACTTACCATCGGCGTGTATTCCGGAAGCTACTGGAACACGCCCAATGGCAATAGCTACCAGATTCTGGACGAAGCCATTGCCGTATTTGAGCAGACCCATCCCGGTGTAAAAGTGGAATATGTCAGCGGCATTCCCGCAGGGGACTACAGCGAGTGGCTGGCAGGCCAAATCATGATGGGAACAGAACCGGATCTGTACTTTGTTCTCCCGGAGGATTTTAATCTTTTGGTATCCTCCGGGGCATTGGCACAGCTGGATGAACGGATCGCAGCCGATCCGGAGTTTGACACCGTTGTCTATTATGAACCCTGTCTGCGCTCCGGACAGTCTAAGGGAAAACAGTATGCCCTGCCCCACGAAAGTGTTCCCACCATCATGTTTGTCAACAAGACACTGCTGGAAACAAACGGCATCCCCATGCCGGATAACGACTGGACCTGGGAAGATTTTTACAGCATCTGTCAGCAGATCACGGATGTAGATCAGCGCCAGTACGGCGTATACAGCTACTCCTGGCAGGATGCGGTGTATTCCAACGGTGCATCCCTTTTCTCCGAAGATGGCCGCAGTTGCTATCTGGCTGAAGAAAAGGTCCTGGAGGCAATTCAGTTTGCCAAACGCTTAAGCGAGCTGAATGAAGGCTACAGCGTTACTGCCCGGGACTTTGATGAAGGCAAAGTTGCCTTCTGTCCCCTTCTGTACTCAGAATACCGGGCCTATCAGCCCTATCCCTGGCGGGTGAAAAAATACTCCGCCTTTGAGTGGGATTGTGTCACCATGCCGGCAGGACCTTCCGGCACCAACATCTCAGAGCTGCACACCATGATGCTGGGTATCAGCTCCCGTACCCATCAGGCAGACCTTGCCTGGGAATTCTGTAAGCTATTATCCATAGATGAGGATGTGCAGCGGAAGCTTTATACCCAGTCCCATGGTATTTCTCCGATCCCTGCTGTTGCGGAGGACCCGGAGCTTCTGCAGGAAGTTCACCATGACATACCGGAAGGAAGCGGTTTCTCTCCGGAAATGATCCGCCAGATCATGAGCAATGCCGTGGTTGTACCGAAATTTGATGCATACAATCAGGCAGTCAACATGGCAGAAAGTGCGATAGCAGATTCTGCCAACAGTCAGTTGGGTCAAAGCGAAATGCTCATTGCGGAAAGCGAGATCAACATTTTCCTGAATAAATAACAGTCATGCAAGGGCCTGTCCAGCAACTCCGGACAGGCCCTTGCTCTGCGTTTTGCACAAAAGTCCTGTGCTTATTTTTATAAATCCGATAGCCTCTTTGATAAAGCCAAGAAAACCATGACAAATGTAATTTGAGATTAGTGACAAATGGCACTGCAATAAATTAGCATTTTTTGTATTATATAAACAGACAGTTACGAAACATACGGGAGCAAGGAAAGGGGAGGCGGATCCGTTCGATGTGTACATATTCTGCTGTATTCCTGGACATTGACGGTACCCTGCTGAACTCCCGGCATCAGGTTATGCCCTGCACCAAAGATCACTTGAAATACCTGCAGGACCGGGGCGTTCCCATCGTCCTGTGTTCTGCCCGTCCTCCTGAGGGCGTGAAACTGGTAGCTGGGCAGGTTGGGGTGCAGGGCCCTATCGCATGCTATAATGGCGGATTGATTTTTGACGAGAACTACACCATATTGCGGGATGTGGGAATCGATATC
>JAZSCX010000113.1:0-10288 GCA_045530865.1 Candidatus Avilachnospira sp. | reverse complement strand
TGTTAGCAATCGTTTTCAAACTTGACTGAAAGATTTCTGGTTCAATGTTGTATTCTTTTCCCAGATAAGCAACAATGTCGTCTTTTTTATCTTGAGGGAGTAAGCTAAATAGGTATTCCAGATTGTGACCGATCCCCATGTTGAACGGGATGTTAGCATTAATCAGCAAATACTTTAAAGCTAATTCGCATGCGAACGCACCGTTTATACGCAGCGGGACAGAAAGCAGAATTGGTGGTTTCGCCTGAATCGGTTCTTGTAGGATTCCACAATTGATTAGACGTTTTTCTGTCTGTACAAAAACATCATAAAAAGCTTCACATTCCTGTAGGGCGAGAGCTTCCTCAATGTCTGTATATTCACACCCACATTTTTGACAATTAATTGACTCAGGATCATAGTTGGCACAATATGCAAGAGTGTGTGTTGGATTATAGATCTTAGCAGCCATAAAAATCCCCTTTGGCCATATTTGTTTGAGTTGATAATACCATAGTATATATGGAAAAGCGAGAGTTAATGGGTAAATTCGGTTGATAAGGAGTTGAAAAGTACAACGCAAAAATCTGCACTGCTATATCAAAGAAAAAAGCAAAAAATCCTCTAAAACCAACGGTTTTAGAGGATTTTTGGTCCGAGTGACAGGGTTCGAACCTGCGGCCTGATGGTCCCAAACCACCCGCGCTACCAGCTGCGCCACACCCGGAAATGAATATGAAATTTTGTGCCGAAGTAGCAAACATGTGGTATGAACCACTTTTGAAGGGATTTTGCGAGAGCAGGAAAATCGCGGTTTCCTTAGAGTATCAAGGGTTTCAGCGGTTACCTAAAAATGGAGCGGATAGGCGCTTATGAAGTCCCAAACCAAGCGCGATACCAAACTTCGCTAAACCCGGAGCTTGATTATTATAGCGGATATGGAAGCAAAAAGCAAGGCAGAAAATGCTTTACCCCACGGCAGTTTTTTGCTATAATCATGTCAGAAAACTGCAATTGTGAGGATATTTCTATGAGAATGCGCAAAAAAGCCAATTTGGTTCCCCGTATGGAGGCCTGTTCGCAGTATTGGATTCAGGAGCCCGAGACCTACAAGGGCCGCTGGCGGGAGCTGATGCCGAACTGTCGGGAGCTGCGTGTGGAAGTGGGCTGCGGCAAGGGCGGCTTTACGGTCAAGACGGCTTCCGCCGATCCCGATGTGCTGCTGATTGCGGTAGAAATCTGCAAGGATGCCATGGTGGTTGCCATGGAAAAGGCCAAGACCATGGGCCTGACCAACGTGTTTTTCATCTCCATGGATGTGGCGAAGATTGAGGAATTCTTTGAAGAGAACGAGATAGATCTGCTCTATATCAACTTCTGTGATCCCTGGCCCCGGAAGAAGAATGCCAAACGTCGTTTGACATTCCGTACGTTCCTGAACCGTTACCGCAGAGTGATCAAGCTGGGCGGAGAGATTCATTTCAAAACCGACAACGCACCGCTGTTCGAATTCTCTCTGGAGGAGTTTGCCCTGTGCGGTCTGGAAATGCGTAATCTGACCCGCAATCTCCATGAAAACGGCCCTGTGGGTATCATGACGGACTACGAGGAAAAGTTCCACAATCTGGGCACACCCATCAACCGGGTGGAGCTGATCGTCCGCAGCAAGCCAGCTCCAGAAGAACCTGCTCCGGAACGGGAGACCTGAGTCAGCAAACCGACAAGTATAATCCGCGTAAAAGGAGGAACACAGATGATCTTTACATTCGAGACGGACTACGATCAAAAAGCGCTGTCCGTTATGGCAAAATGTCTCAGAAAAACCGCCCGGAAAGCAAGGAGCAGAAGAAGCCACATTTTCGGCTGGATTGTGATTGTGCTGGCTGTTTTGCTTTCCTTTGCGTCCGGAGAAGAAGGTTTTGCGGTTAATTTCAAAAACGTCATTACATGGATCGCTGCAGCGGTAATACTCATTACACTGATTTTTGAAGATCGGCTCAACGGCTATTTTGCAGGAAAACGGATGCTGAAGGGAACGGAAAAGGCAATTGCATCCTTCGATACGGAGCAAACCGACATGTTTTCATCTGAAACGTCGGTTGGGAAATCGGAGTTTTCCTACGAAAAAATAATTATGATCGCCGAAACTTCCGGCTATTTTGTGTTTGTGTTCAGTGCCAATCATGCGCAAGTCTATGATAAAAGCAGCCTGACCGGTGGCACAGAAAGCGAATTCAGGAGGTTTATAGGCGAAAAAACCAATCAACCGATAGTTTTTGTGAAATGACGTGCAAAACCTCCGTATGCCAGCTGCATACGGAGGTTTTTAATACATATTACCGGAACGTCAGCACATCCTCCAGCGGCTTCCGGACGGCCTTGCCGTGGTTTCCTTCAGCGGGATAACCCACAGCCAGGATGCAGGAGACGATCTCGCCTTCCGAAACGCCTGCCAGCTCGGCAATGGCATCCTGATCAAATAGACCCATAATCACGGAGCCCAGACCTGCCTCATGCAGCGCCAGACAGAAGGTCTGAACCGCCAAACCGGCATCGAAGGATTCCCAGTGGTCGCCCTTGACGGTGGTATGGGTGCCATCGGGATTGTAGCCGGAAATGCCGTGCACGGTGGTGACCACCATCATGCCGGGTGCACTGAGCAGGTTGTCGGTGTTTTTTGCAAAGCCCATGACGGCGTCTTTTGCAATTTTATCCTTTAATTCTTTGTTGTCAATCCAGATGTACCGGACAGTCTGGGAGTTCTTCCAAGTGGGCGCCATCTGGGCCAACCGAACCACATCGGAGATCACCTCTCTGGAAACAGGCTTGTCCTGAAAACGGCGGACGCTGCGCCGGGTCATGATACAGGTTTTTGCATCCATGTTCATTCCTCCTTTTTCCATAGTATAGCATAAATCTGTAACTTGAACAATCCTGTTCTATTGTGATAGAATACGGCATGAAAGGAAGTGTTTCGATGTTTCAGGGATATTATCCGGAAACCATAGATTTCCTCTGGGGGATCCGGCTGAATAATGAACGGGGTTGGTTCATGGACCACAAGACCGATTACCAGCAGTACCTGTACGAACCGACCAAGCTCCTGTCGCAGGAGGTATTCCGGGAATTTCAGGATGTACCCAACATGGACTATAAGCTGTCCAGAATCTATAAAGATGCCAGAATGCACCCTGCCAAGCCCTATAAGGAGAGCCTTTGGTTTGTTATGCGTCCGGAGGGTTATTCGTGGAGCGAACAGCCGTCGCTGTATTTTGAAGTTCGTCCGGAGGGTTATCACTATGGCTTTGTCCTCTGGTCGCCCAAGGCCATTGTCATGGAGCGTTACCGAAAAACCATTGCCGGCAGACCGGAGGAATTTGTGGAGCTGGTGCACCGGGTGGAACACGATTCCGGCATTCTGCTGCAGGGTGACCGGTACAGCCGCAAAAAGCCCTGTCCCGACCCGATTCTGGAACCCTATTATAATCTGAAAAATCTGCGTTTTCAGGTCTCCAGTGAACCCGGCGAGCTGATGTATTCTCCGAAACTGGGCGAACAGGTGAAAGAAACCCTGAAAAAGCTCTATCCCATGTATGAATATTGTCTGAGATTCTCTCTGGGCTAATACTGCATTTGCAAAGTATATGTCATTGCCACGCCAGTGCGTACACTGGCGTGGCAATCTATTATTACGATGAGATTGCCGCGTCGCTGCGCTTTTCGCAATGACATTCTTTTTCGGACAAAGCACTTCGTCACTCTCTGCCGTGGCTCTTCCTTCGGGAGGCAGGTATTTTTTTCGCAGGAAAAAATAGCGGAACTTGCTATGACTTTCTCCGTTTGATTTTGCCTCAAATCAGCCATATTAAGCACGAAGCGGGGAGAGTGAACAGAATGAAAAAACGAATGATGCGCTGGCTTGCGGCATTGCTGCTGATTTTGAGCTTTGCGCAGCCGGTTTTTGCGAAAGAGAATCTGCTGATACCCGGCGGATATACGGTGGGAATCCGGATCAGCAGTCAGGGACTGGTGGTCACCGGCTTTGACCGCCATTCGGCGGCAAAGGATGCGGGTTTGAAAAAAGGGGATGTGATCCTCACGGTGAATGAAAAAAAGGTGGCAACGGCGGACGAATTGCGGCAGCATCTGACGGAGAAGCAGGTGGTGCTGCACGTGCTGCGGGGTGACAAGGAAGCGCAGTTCCGTGTTCGACCTACCCGGACGGCCGAGGGTGGCAGACTGGGCGTTTTTGTCCGGGATTCCATATCCGGAATCGGAACCGTCACATGGGTGGATCCGGAAACGGGGGACTATGGTGCACTGGGCCATGGTGTCAACGATGCGGATGCGGAGATTTTGATGCCGCTGGAGTCGGGCGTGGTGGTGGCATCTTCGGTGGAGGATGTGGTCAAAGGCAAATGCGGAGACCCCGGCGAGCTGCAGGGGAAATTTGATGTCCACCGGATTTTGGGCACAGTGGAGCAAAATACGGAGCGGGGCATTTTCGGCGTGATGGATCCGCCGGCGGCCTGTGAGCCGCTGCCGGTGGCCGCGTTGCAGGAGGTGGAAACCGGCGCAGCCGTGATCCGCTGCAATGTGGACGGCACATCGGTGCAGGAGTATTCTGTGGAGATTTTGAAAATCTACCCCCATGCCGAGGAAAGCGGCAGAGATATCCTGCTGTCCGTCACAGACCAGCGCCTTTTGCAGAAAACCGGAGGAATTGTACAGGGCATGTCCGGTTCGCCCATCATCCAGAACGGCAAACTGATTGGTGCTGTGACCCATGTGCTCGTCAATGACCCCACAAAAGGCTATGGAATTTTCATCGAAAACATGCTGAACGCAGCGGCCTAAGGCCTCCCTTGTGTAAAGGGAGGTGTCTGCCCGCAGGGCAGACAGAGGGATTGAAAAAACGCAAGAGAACCTTCAGAAAGGAGAAAACCAATGGACTATTACAAAGTACCCATCGGCTTTGGCTTGGCATTAGCCAGAAACCCTCAGGCACTCAATGCCTATTCCGCCATGAGTGAAGCGGAGAAGCAGGCCATTCTGGATAAAGCGCACCATGCCGACAGCGAACAGGAAATGCACCAGATCGTAAACAGCATCATCAAATAGCAAAGGACAGGGGCGTTTGCCCCTGTCTTTTGCTTGTAAATCTTGTGTATCTGGCTTGCGGTCAGATACACGTACCCCAAAGCCTTCTCCTTGAGTAAGCACTGATTAAATGTATTGGCGCGGGAACGCCCAAGGCTCCCTTGTGCAAAGGGCGCGACGCGTTAAGAAAACATGCCGGTGGCATGTTTTTAGCCAAAGCGGGGAGCAAGCTGTGCTTGCGACCTAGGCCGTAGGCTGTCAGCGCAAGCTGACTGAGGGATTGTGCAGAGAAATGTTGCGAATTCGCCGAAAACAAATGCGAACACGATACTGCCTGCTGCAACAATCCCTCCGGCCCTTCGGGCCACTAGCGCCCCCCTTTTGTCACCTGCGGTGACATTTCCCCCGCCGGGGGAATCACCCTTTATACAAGGGAGGCTTTGTTGCTCTACCATTTATTCAGTGCTTACTTGAGGGGAAGGTGGCCCGTAGGGCCGGATGAGGTGTACAAACAGCGCCCCTCTTGCTATTTATCCGATCTGTGATATGATAAGCAAAAGGAGGTGCAATCGATGTATCGGCTTCAGGACAGCAACGGCTCGCAGATCAGTCTCCATGACTGCCGTGCAAACAACATGTATTTCGAAAACGGAATCCTGTCCTTTGTGTTTCCGGACGGCTTTTGGGTGTTGCCAGACCATGCCCAAAATGAAAGCGAAAACGTGGTTCGCACAGATTGCGCCCGTGTAGACTTTCACTTAGTAGATGAAACAACCATTTACGTTTTTGAGCAATCCATAACCGGTAGTGTCATTCGGAAAGAATGGAAGCTTGACCGGTTCATCCAAGCTGTGAATGATGGAACATTTCAACTGGAATTCATAGATGAATATAAAGCCTATCAATCCCGGCTGTTTAAATGCTGGGTATGGTTCAAGAAAAAACCGTATCATTATGAGTGCGAGCTTCTTTTACCCTGTGAAGAAGTGACCTGCTTCTGGAACAATTTGCGCTATGATCGTGTCTGGTAGGCTACGACAAACAAAATGAAAAGAGGAATTCATAGTGATGTAGCAATATCTAACCCTGCGGGAAAACAGGGGATTGAAATGACGACGGCGGAATGGTTCCAAAGCAAGTGGGGCGTTCCCACAGAAGCCTATCAGGAATGTATGGATGCGTACTTAAATCAGGAGACCGAGTACGGCTGGGAGTTCTTCTGCATGGCGCAGGGCGACGGCGAACCCGAACCGACCAGAATGTATATCCACCGATAAGCGTTGCATTATGGCTCCCCTTGGTGACCAAGGGGAGCTGTCGGCCTCAAGGACGACGGAGGGGATCAGAATTATCACAATATATCGGCACCTCCATCCCCTCCGCAGGGCAGACAGCTCTCCTGACTACCGGTATGCCTTGCGCTATTTTTCTTTAAAAATTCGTATTTATTACGGTTTTGTATAAAAAACGCAGGAAATGTACAAAGTAAACAAAGGAAGAAGTGGGGCAATTGAGGTTTTTTTACAGCACAATTTTCAGGAAAACTTGACATTGTTTGCGCTTTGGGGTATGATAAACGGCGATAAAAGTCAGAAATCCGCCCTATGGGATGAAGGAAAGGAGCAGAGAAGGTCATGATGACGAGTGTTACGGCATGTGAACCCGCTGTTCTTTCTTTTTTTGATCCCGGTCAGGTCGGGTGCTGTGTTTCTGTTTCGGTTTTTTCGGAGTGTTCGTGCCATTGTTTTGGCGCTTCCGGAAAAGCCGTTTTTTTGTAACTGTTTGAAGCTGAAAAGGATGTGACAGCATGAAAAAGAGATATTTGATTTTGGAAGACGGTACGATTTTTCAGGGATGGGCCTTCGGCGCAGATAGAGCCACCACCGGTGAACTGGTGTTCAATACCTCCGTGGTAGGCTATGTGGAGAGCCTGACGGATCCCCGCTACTATGGCCAGATCCTGATGCAGACCTTCCCCACCGTGGGCAACTACGGAATCATGGAGGAGGATTTTGAGGGCAAGCCCCTGCTGAACGGCTATGTGGTCAAGGAATTCTGCAGCCTGCCCAGCAACTTCCGCTGCGAATACGATCTGGATACGTTCCTGAAGAAACACGATATTCCCGGCCTTTGCGGTGTGGATACCCGAGAACTGACCAACCGCCTGCGGGAATATGGCACCATCAATGCCATGATCACCGAAAAGCTGCCCGAGGTCTTTGAGGAGATCGCCGCTTATACGGCCACCGGCGCTGTGGATCATGCCACCTGCACCGGCATCACCTTGCATCCCGCTGCAGGAGAGAAGCAGGCCCATGTGGTTCTGGTGGACTATGGTGTGCTGAACAGCCTGATCCGCAGCCTGACGGCCCGCGGCTGTCAGGTAACGGTGGTTCCCGCCAAAACCTCTGCTGAGGACATTCTGGCACTGAACCCCGATGGAATCGTTCTGTCCGGCGGCCCCGGCAATCCTGCTGTCAACAGAGGCTGCATCGAGACCATTCAGGCACTGATCGGCAAAAAGCCCATCTTTGGCGTGGGTCTGGGTCACCAGATGCTGGCCATCGCCATGGGCGGCAAGACGCAGAAAATGAAATACGGTCACCGCGGCGGCAACCAGCCCTGCCGTGACCTGCAAGGTACCCGCACCTATATCACCGCCCAGAACCACGGCTACAAGGTTCTGGCAGAGACCGTTCCCGATGCGGTGGAGACCTTCCGCAACGTCAATGACGGCACCTGCGAGGGTCTGGAGTATCCCGGCAAAAAAGCGTTTTCCGTGCAGTTCCATCCCGATGGCTGCACCACCGGTGCAGCCAACAGCAACAAGCTCTATGAGCAGTTCCTGACCATGATGAAGGAGGGTTAATTATGCCGCTGAATCCGGAAATCAAAAAAGTACTTGTCATCGGCTCCGGCCCCATTGTCATCGGTCAGGCCGCCGAATTTGACTATGCTGGCGCACAGGCCTGCCGTGTCCTGAAGGATGCCGGCCTGGATGTGGTTCTGGTGAACTCCAACCCCGCCACCATCATGACCGATAATGCCATGGCCGATGAGATCTATCTGGAGCCTCTGACCTCTCAGACCATCAAGCGCATCATTGAAAAAGAAAAGCCTGACAGCATGCTGGCAGGCCTTGGCGGTCAGGTGGGTCTGACCATCGCCATGGAGCTGAATAAGGAGGGTTTCCTCCAGAGCCACAATGTCCGATTGCTGGGCACTAATGCCGAATCCATTTCCAAGGCGGAAGACCGTCAGCTGTTCAAGGACACCATGGACTCCATCAACCAGCCCACCATTGCTTCCGATATCGCAAATACCTTGGAGGAGTCTCTGGAGATCGCCGACCGGATCGGCTATCCCGTCATTGTCCGTCCTGCTTTCACGCTGGGCGGCGCAGGCGGCGGTGTGGCCTACACCGAAGACGAACTGCGGATCGTGGCCCGTACCGGTCTGGACACCTCTCCCATCACCCAGATTCTGGTGGAGCGGTATATCAAGGGCTGGAAGGAAATCGAATTTGAAACCATGCGGGATGCTGCCGGCAATGCCATCGCCGTCTGCTCCATGGAAAACTTTGACCCTGTCGGCGTCCATACCGGCGACTCCATCGTCTGCGCCCCTGCGCTGACCCTGGCCCAGAAGGAATACCAGATGCTCCGCAAGGCCGCTCTGGATATCGTGGAAGCACTGGAGATCGTGGGCGGCTGCAACTGCCAGTTTGCCCTGAATCCGGAGAGCTTTGAATATGCCGTCATCGAGGTCAACCCCCGTGTTTCCCGTTCCTCCGCGCTGGCCTCCAAGGCCACTGGCTATCCCATCGCGAAGATCACCACCAAGGTGGCTCTGGGCTATACGCTGGATGAGATCACTAATGATATTACCGGTAAGACCTGCGCCTGCTTTGAGCCTGCCGTGGACTATGTGGTCGTCAAGTTCCCCAAGTGGCCCTTTGATAAGTTCTATGGCTCCAGCCGTGAGCTGGGCACTCAGATGAAGGCCACCGGTGAAGTCATGTCCATCGGCCCCAGCTTTGAAATGGCCATTATGAAGGCTGTCCGAGGCGCGGAGATCGGTCTGGATACCCTCAATGCCAAGCCCATTTCCGACGAAACTCTGGAACAGCGCCTGCATCATCAGGATGACCGCCGCCTGTTCACCGTCTTTGAAGCCCTGAAGGCCGGCTGGAGCATCGAAGCCATCCACGAGATCACCATGATCGACGAATGGTTCCTTGGCAAGCTGCTCAATCTGGTGGAATTTGAAAAGGCCATTGAGGGCGTGGAGCTGGACAAGAAGGAATACATGAAGGCCAAGCGCATGGGCTATACCGACAAGGCGCTGGAACGCATCACCGGTCATGAGCTGCCTCCCAAGAAGTGGGCCTACTATAAGATGGTGGATACCTGCGCCGCAGAGTATAACGCCACCACGCCCTATTTCTATTCCACCTATGATAACTTCTGCGAAGCCCGTCGGTTCCGCCGTTCCGGCAGACCTGTCGTCATGGTTCTGGGCTCCGGTCCCATCCGAATCGGTCAGGGCATCGAATTTGACTATTCCTCCGTCCACTGCGTCTGGACGCTGAAGGAACTGGGCTACGATGTGGTCATCGTCAACAACAACCCCGAAACCGTCTCCACTGACTATGATACGGCCGACCGTCTGTACTTTGAGCCTCTGACTCCCGAAGATGTGATGAACATCATCGAGGTGGAGAAACCCGTGGGCGTGGTCGTGGCCTTTGGCGGTCAGACCGCCATCAAGCTCACCGAATTCCTGGACCGCAGCGGTGTGCAGATCCTCGGTACCAGCCAGGACTCTATCGACCTTGCCGAAGACCGTGCCCGTTTTGATGCCCTACTGGAGGAATTCAGCATCCGCCGTCCCAAGGGCATGGGCGTCAACTCTCTGGAAGAAGCGCTGCAGACGGCCCGGGATCTGGGTTATCCCGTTCTGCTCCGTCCCTCCTATGTCATCGGCGGCCAGACTGCCATCAAGCTCACCGAGTTCCTCGACCGCAACGGTGTCCAGATCCTCGGCACCAGCCAGGACTCCATCGACTGGGAGGCTGTCTACAATCAGCTTGCCCAGGGCTATCCCTGTATCATTCACCGGCCCACCGCCGGCGAACTGGGACAGCACTGGTCCGTGGTGGCAGGCTATCAGGGGTCTTCCTCCGTTCTGGAACCAAGTCGGAGGCCAA
>JAZSCX010000042.1:0-6137 GCA_045530865.1 Candidatus Avilachnospira sp. | reverse complement strand
TCTTCTTTGTTCTTCCACAGTTCTACTCTCCCACGGCATCCGAAAACACTCCTTTTTCGTGTTCTTTGATGCCTTTATTTTACTGTAAAACTGTATACTATGTCATTGCACACTTGTATACCATGTTACTACACTGTACATATTAGTCGCCCGCGGGCGGTCAATGACCGCTCCTACATCTACAATAATGTGGACAAATGCATATTTTTAGGGCTGTTGCATTGTTTTGCAACAGCCCCTTTTTTAGGCTTGTTTTTTATCCGGGCCTCTGGCGAGGATCTTTGGAAAACTGGTCAGGAATATGATGGTGGTCACGGCAGCGGCAATGACATCGCTGATGGGCTCTGCCAGGAATACGGCAAAGACCTGATTGGAAATGAAGCAGGGCAGAATAAAGATCAGGGGAATCAGAAGCACGATCTTACGCAGACAGGCCATCAGCAGACTGACTTTGGCCTGCCCCAGCGCCATAAAGCTCTGCTGGCAGCTGATCTGGAAACCCACGGAAAAACCGCATCCAAGGAAAATTCGAATGGCCCACGCGGCGTATTCTGCCAGGTCAACGTCAGAGGTAAAAATACCTGCAAAGAACTGCGGTACCAGCATCAATGCGATCCAGAACAGAACGGTATATCCGACGCAGATGGCAAACTGGGTAAAAAATGCTTCCCGAACCCGGTCGTTTTTGCCTGCGCCAAAGTTATAGCTGATGATCGGACCGCCGCCCATACAAAAGCCGGTCAGGGGCATGGTGATCAACTGGTTCAGGCTGGTAAGGATCGTCATGGCGCCGACGGCAGGGTCGCCGCCATATCGATACAGGCTGTTGGTAAAGCTGATGGAAAGGATGCTTTCTGTGGAAAGCATAACGAAGGTGGAAATGCCCAGACCAAAGCAGGGGAGAATCAGCTTTTTCCGCAGCGGCATATTGGAATGCTTCAACTTCAAAATTGTATGCTCGCCGGAAAGGAAGTACAGTGTCCAGACGGCGCTGACAGCCTGACTGATCACGGTGGCCAGTGCCGCGCCCTTGACGCCCATATCAAAAGCAAAAATAAAGATCGGATCCAGCACGATGTTGCAGACTGCGCCGATGACCGTGGTCAGCATACTGGTTTTCGCGAAGCCCTGTGCTGTGATAAAGGGGTTCATACCCATCACGATCAGAACGAAAACGGTGCCCAGAATATAAATCCGGCTGTAGGGTATGGCATAGGGCAGAGTGACGTCACTGCCGCCGAAAAACCGGAGCAGGGTTGGTGCAAGGTAATACAGTGCCGCAGTCAGAATGACGGAAAAGATCAGCAGAGCCGTAAAGCAGTTCGCCATGATCTTTTCTGCGCGATCTTTGTCCTGTTTCCCCATGGAAATGGCAGCCAGCGGAGAACCGCCGCTGCCCATCATCATGGCAAAAGCAGTGATCAGCATGAGAATCGGGGAAAACAGGCCGACACCGGTTAGAGCAGCGCCGCCGATTTCGGGAATATGGCCGATATAGATACGGTCAACAATGTTATAGAGCAGATTGATGATCTGTCCCAGTACAGCAGGAATTGCTAATTGCAGCAGCAGCTTTTTTACGCTGCCGCTGCCCATATCCCGCGTTGTATTTACGGACGCCATGAAAAACCTCCTGATGTCAATCGATGCAGTATCGCTCCGGATATTGGCAGACCTCCTGAATTTTGGCCTGCAGCTTCTTCAGATCCTGGAAGGTGTCGGGACGTTTGTTTTCATCCCGCAGCAGGGCAGAGGGATGGTACATGGCAGTGAACCAGATACCACCTTTTTCTGTCCACTGTCCGTGTTCCCGGGTGATCTTGAAGTCCTCCCGAATCAGCTTCATGGCGGCAATTCTGCCAAGACAGACGATAATTTTCGGTCTCAGCAGCTTGGTCTGCATCCGCAGCCACGGAATACAGGCGTCCTGCTCGATTTGAAAAGGATCCCGGTTGTTGGGCGGGCGGCATTTTACGATATTGGCAATATAGCAGTTGTGTCTGCCAAGACCGATGATGGACAGCATATCATCCAGAAAATGTCCTGCCGGTCCCACAAAGGGTTCGCCCTGCAGGTCCTCCTGTTGCCCGGGGCCTTCACCCACAAACAGGATCTCCGCATCCTTCGGGCCAACGCCAAAAACAACCTGCGTCCGACCGCCGCAGAGATCGCAGCGGTTGCACTGCAGACAGGCCTGCTTCAGAGATTCCCAGTCCATTCCAGTCCCTCCTGTTTATCTGTCATCGGGGATGTTCCATTCCCGGCGGCGGCGCTCCAGTTCCAGCGCGCGGCGGCGGGCAGCGATCTTTCTGCGGCGCTGCTGCCTGCGGTGGTGCTGCAGCAGCAGATAGCCGAGCACGCAGGCAACGGCAATGCCGATCAAAATGCCGATCATCCATTTCCACCAGTGGTCCTCCACATATTCCCTGGTTTCTTTGACCTGATGGGTGATTTCGGAGCGGGAAACGCCGGTGATGGCAGCCAGATCACAGGTGCCGAGAATTTCTCCCTCATACAGCACGGTCACTTTGCCCAGAACCTGTCCTGCTTCCACAGGCGCATCTACACTGGTCGCGTTCAGCGAAACATCCAGCAGAACTTTCTCCGGATCGTAATTGTACTTCACCAGTGTCCGGATCTCCTGTGCGGGCGCAAGGGCGATGCTTTGAGAGCCTGCCGCCATGTTTACGGGGATTTCCGCAATGGGGTAGAGGGTGCTGGCAACGGTGACGATCTGGTGGTTTTTGAAACCCCACTCAAACAGGTTGATGGTTTCCGGGAAGCTTCGCTGCACCGGAATACCAAGACTTTCGTCCACAATTTCCTGACATGCGAGCACAACGCTCAGCAGATTCAGGTTGTCATTGGTGGCAGTGGAAATCAGGCAGCGGCCTGCGGGGGTCGTATAACCGGTTTTGACGCCGGAGGCCTTGGAATAGTAGAAGTAGTTGGACGCCAGCTTGTCATTAATCAGCTGATTGGTGGAGCTGAGCATCCGGGCAGCCTGTTTATTGGTGGCTGGCAGGTCATAGGTTGCCGTGTTGGTGATGGTGCGGAAGGTCTCGTTTTTCAGTGCTTCCACGGTGATCTTCATGAGATCGTTGGCGGTGGTGTAATGTTTTTCGTTATGCAGTCCATGGGGATTGACAAAATGGGTGTCGTTGCAGCCTAGTTCTTTGGCCTTCTCATTCATCAGCTCTACAAAGGCTGCCTCGGTGCCGCACAGATGCTGGGCCAGGGCTCTGCAGCCTTCGTTGGCGGATTCCAGCATGATATAATAGAGAAGATCTTCCATGCGGATCTCTTCACCTTCCTGCAGATGGAAATCCTTATTCATTTCGATGCCGGGCTCCAGACCCTCCAGTGCAGCGGCAGATACCGTCACGATATCGTTCAGATCGCAGAGCTCCAGAGCCACCATACAGGTCATGATCTTCGTCAGCGAAGCGGGGAATTTCTGCACATCAGCGTTTCTGGAATACAGAATCCTGCCGGTATTCATTTCCAGCAAAACCGCGGCGCCTACGGGCGTGTTGAAGATCTGATTGGTGGACGATTCGTTCACATCACCGGAATTGGTTTCCTCTTCCGGTTTTTCTTCGGTGGTTTCGGTCTTTGAAGCTGCGGCCTCCTCAGGTGTGACAGCTGCGGCAGGAACCAGCATGGTGAACAGCAGGCAGAGAATCAAAAAAAGGAACAGAACTTTTCTCAGTTTCATGGTAACTCCTATATCATTCAGCATTGCCGAAAGTGTCTTATGTATGGTATAATACACATAATTATATCAGATTCTGCTTCTTTGTCAATGAAGCCGGGAGGTGATCTGCGTGAAGGGTAAAAAGATACCCCTGATTCTGTTTGGGATGCTTCTGGTGTGCCTGAGTTTTGCGCTGGGATATCTTCTGGGAAACGGAAGCGGTGAGACAGTTGTTGCGGTTTCCACGCAGGCACCGGAGAAAGTTGTCCGAAACGAGGATCCGTTTTCAGGTGAAACTGTGGAATTCGATGAGGGTTTGATCAACCTGAACACGGCAGACCGGTCTCAACTGGAAACACTTCCCGGAATTGGCCCTGAGCTGGCAGAAAGAATTCTTGCTTACCGGGAAGAGAATGGCCTCTTTGTTGCCAAGGAGCAGATCATGGATGTGGACGGCATCGGAGAGGTCCGGTATGAAAAACTGGAAGCGCTGATTACGATTGGAGGGACATCATGAGAGTATTGGTCGTGGATGATGAAAAATTGCTGGTGAAGGGCATCAAGTTCAATCTGGAAAATGACGGCTATGAGGTTCTGACCGGTTCTGACGGGCAGGAGGCGCTGGAAATCGCATCCTCTCAGGAAGTGGATCTGATCATTCTGGATGTGATGATGCCCCGGATGGACGGTCTGGAGGCCTGCCAGCGAATTCGGGAGTTCTCGGATGTTCCGATTATTATGTTAACTGCCAAGGCGGATGACATGGATAAGCCCATGGGCTTTGAACATGGTGCGGATGATTATCTGACCAAGCCCTTCAATATTCTGGAGCTGAAGGCCAGAGTGCGGGCGCTGCTTCGCAGAAGCGGCAGCGGAAAAAAGAAAGAAGAACGTGCTGCGTCTCTGGTGTGCGGCCATATTTCACTGGATGTGGATGCCAGAAATGCCTACAATGACGGCAAGCTGACAGAACTGACGGCCAAGGAATACGATTTGATCGAGCTGCTGATGCGAAATCCCAACCGTGTATATTCCCGCGAAACACTGCTGGATACCATCTGGGGCTATGAATACACCAGTGATATCCGCACGGTGGACGTACATATCCGCCGCCTGCGGGAGAAGCTGGAGCGGGATCCGGCAGAACCGGAACATATTATGACAAAGTGGGGAGTGGGTTACTATTTCAAGGAATGATCGGAAGCAGCATCGCATTCCGGCCAGCACCCATATCCGAAATGCAGTGGCCTATGTGCTGCTGACCTCTGCCATGCTTCTGTTTTTGAATCTATATTCATCCAATACAACAAGAAACCTGATCTATGATGCGAAAACTGCCACAATGCTCGACAAAGTGCAGCTGGTGGCTTCCGCCTATTCCGGCATGGATACACTGACGGAGGAATATACACGGCAGGTTCTGTCAGCCCTCGGTAATCTGAATACAGATCGGATTCTCGTAACCGACCGGGTTGGACAGGCCATCTATGATTCTGAAACCGGGCAATCTGCGGTCGGCCGTACTGTTTTGTTCCGGGAGATTGTGACTGCGCTGGAAAGCCAGAATGTGGTGTACACCTTTTACGAGGACGGTATTCTGACCAGCCGTGCTGCCATGCCCATCATGCAGTACGGACAGCCCATCGGCTGCGTTTACGTTTCTGACGTGGATCCCGATCAGGGCAGAATTATCCGGGCACTGGAGACCAATATTCTTCGTATTTCCGTTGGTATTGAAGCGGTACTGGTGCTGTTTTCTCTTGTTTTCGGCATGATGTCCTCCCGGAAAATGCGGCAGATTCTGGTCTCGATGAATAAGGCCAGAGAGGGCGAATACAGCTATAAGATCCAGCGGATCAAGGGATCCGATGAATACAGCCGCCTTGCCCGGGAATTCAACCGCCTGACCGACAGGCTACAAAGTTCGGAGCAGGCACAGCGGCAATTCGTTTCCGATGCCTCTCATGAGCTGAAAACACCGCTGGCCTCCATAAAACTGCTGTCTGATTCCATTATGCAGAATGAAATGGATGCGGATACCATGCGGGAATTCGTTTCCGATATCGGTAATGAAGCCGACCGCCTGACCAGATTGGCACAGAAGCTGCTGGCAATCTCCAAGGCCGAGGTGGTCAAGCAGGACCATGAAGTGGTGGATCTGTCTCAGACACTGGGAAAAGTGTTTAAAATGCTGGTTTCCCTTGCCGATCAGCGGGAGATCCGTCTGGTCAGCCATATGGATAAGAACTGCACTGTCATGACCGTGGAGGATGACATGTACCAGATTCTGTTCAATCTGGTGGAAAATGCCATCAAGTATAATCAGGATGGCGGCATGGTTCATGTTTACCTGAAACGGCAGGAAGACGATGTGGTGATTTTGGTGCAGGATACAGGTATCGGAATCCCCGAGGATGCCATGGAGCATATTTTTGAGCGC
>JAZSCX010000118.1:0-18299 GCA_045530865.1 Candidatus Avilachnospira sp. | reverse complement strand
TATCGAAATTTCAAAATTGCCGAGTTCGATACAGAGAATGGACAACTGATACACCGCTCCATTGCGAGAATGTGAGTTGTATACTATGTCCCTACACTGGTGTATACCATGTTACACTTGACACAATGGTCGCCCCTACGGCGGCGGGGGCAAGTCCCCGCCCTACCGTCATTGTCCATTGTGCACTGTCCATTGAAAACAGCGGCGGGGGCTCCCGCCGCTGTTTTGTATCAAATTCTGGTCAGTGCAAATTTCAAAATCCGCAATGCCGCCTGTTCCAGCTGCACGCGGTCGGGTTCCCGGGTGAAGCGCTCGTCATCGGCCAGGAACATGCCGCCGAACTTCCATTCGTGGATCAGGGCCCGACTCTGGGCGGTGTCTTCGCCGGCGGGCTCGTCATTGAGCCACTGGGTAGGCAGCAGGACGGCTTTGGCGCTTTCCGCGGCAATGGCAAAGCCAAGACCGTATACGTCCTGATAGGCCCGCTGGGTGGCCTCGGTCTTGTGCTCCATGGATACGCTGCGGAGGACGGCGGCACCGTATTTGCCCACGCCCTTTGCCAGCTGCGCCGTATACAGGCCGCATAGCATGGGTTCTTCCGACCAGCAGCGGCTTACATGGCGCTGACCGGGGCTGCGGATCACATCGGCACCCGGCGCCAGCCACAGATCCACGCCGAATTCCCGCATTTCTCTGCCTACGGCTGCACCCACGGCGGCGATCAGCTCGCTGTTCCAGCAGCAGCCCAGCAGGCTGGCGGCAGGGAAGAGGGTGCAGTACTGATGTCCGGTGATGCGGTCATCCTCGGGATCCTTCAGATCCCGGGTCAGCAGCAGACCGTCGGCGCCTGCGGCAACGGTCATGGCGGGGATGCCGTATTTCTCCTTCAGATCGGCGGAAGCGCCCAGCGCACCGGGAACGGCGGTGGGGCAGAAGCCGAAGTCGGATACCAGCCGCCGCAGATCATGGTCATCCATGGAGGCTGTCAGCTCGAAGAGGTTGGCGGTTCCCGCCTTCACATCCTCCAGACGGACGGGATGGTCGGCAGGACGGCAGAGCTGCGGTACCTTGGGGCGGCGCAGGCTGAACCGGGGGATGTTCCAGCCTGCCAGACGGATGGCGCTGGCTCTGGCGGATGCCAGTTCTTCCGCTTCGCCGGGATAGGTGAAGGCCAGTCCGGCGAGGCGGTTGACGGTGCGGGGGATATTCATGGGCAGCACCGGCTGCACCACCGCATCCCGGTTCAGCTTCAGAGAACCGGCAATGACCGTGGAGCGGGCGGAGAAGCCCACCCGGACATCGTAGAAGCCGGCGTTCAGCACAAAGGCGCTGGCATCTTCGGAGAAGGAGGACAGCTCGCTGAGGGGGATACGGATCTGTACTGTCTGGGACTGGCCGGGATCCAGCACTCTGGTGCGGGCATAGGCCTGGAACACATACTTGGGCTGTTCGGCTCCGGGACGGGAGGTATAGACCTGCACCACCTGACTGACGGGCCAGGTTTCCCCGGTGTTGGTCACGGTGGCAGTCACTACCAGCAGGGTGTCGTCCACTGCCACGGATACGGCGGTCAGCTCTGCCGCACCGTAGGTCAGGCCGTGACCAAAGTCATACAGCAGTTCCGTACCGAAGGAATCAAAATAGCGGTAGCCGCAGTAAATGTCGCTGAGCTGATTGGCGAGGGTGAAATCCGCCCGTCTGCGGGGCCAGCTCTGGTTCAGTTTTCCCTGAAACAGGGCCTTGCCGGTGAGCAGATCAGCCAGAGCCGTACCGGCTTCCTGGCCGGCAATGCCCATGTAGACCACGGCACCGCACAGCTCAGCCACCGGTGCGATCTCCATATAACCGGGGGTGTTCAGGATCAAAACCGTGCGGGCAAAAGCGTTGGAAACGGCCTTCAGCAGGGCCCGCTCGTCCAGCGTCAGGATCGGGTCATAGGAATCCTCGGAGCGGCTGACCACCACAAGGGCGGCGGCATTGTTGTTTGCCAGCTCTTCCATGGAGAGGGTATTCCACGGGAAGTCCTCGCCGGGGTGATTCAGCTTCCAATTGCGGTATTTATGGGTCAGCAGACCGTCGGGACAGACCGAATCAGACGCGCACAGACCGTCCAGCACGGAAACCGTGCCGTAGGCCTGAAATTCGGTGCAGCCAAAAACCGTGTCCAGCTGACCCATGCCGAACACGGCGATGGGGAGCTTTTCCGAACCGGCAGGCTGCAGGGGCAGGGTCTGGCGGACATTTTTCAGCAGCACCATGCTGCCCAGAGCGGCAGAACGGGCGACCATGGCATTTTCGCGCATACGGGGTGTATATTCCATAGCAGGTTCTCCTTGCTGATCGTGGTTTTTCTTTTAATAGTATCATATTTTTCGCTGGTGAGAAAGGGGGAAAATCAAAATATGTGTCAGGTCTTTCCGGCGGCGGAACCTTTGATGAATTCCGAAAAGATTGATGCAGAGAAAGAGAATAATTAGCAAAAATGTCCAATCTTTGCAAAAAGAAAAAAACAACCTTGAAAATGCACTGTTTTTCTGGTAAAATACCTGCTATCATGAGCGTTTTTTATGATTTTTCCGCAGCGAGGCGGCAGCCTGTTTTCGTATAAGATTCAGGTTGGCAGGGTAGAATCCTGCAAATCCGGCTTGTTTTGGCACAGAAACCGTATTTGCCTGCATATTATTATTATGGTTTGCGTGCTGTTCCGGGGCGAAGAGGAGAACATATCCGGCTCACAGCCGCCATAAACCATGTTTAGGAGATTATATATGAACATCAACATCAACACGATCATTACCAACACCGAGGCGCTGCTGAAGCTGCGTCACGACGAGACCCTCACCACCACCACGCCCCAGCGTCTGCACGATTGTCTGGGCACGGCGGTCATGATGGCCATCAATGAGCCGTGGACGGCCAGCAAGAAGCTCAGAGAGCAGAAGCGGAAGGCCTATTATTTCTCCGCCGAGTATCTCATGGGCCGTATGGTGTATTCCAACCTGTTCAATCTGGAGATTCTGGAGCCCATCAAGGCTGCCTTTGCCGCCAAGGGTGTGGATCTGGCCGCGCTGGAGGATATCGAGGATGATGCTCTGGGCAACGGCGGTCTGGGCCGTCTGGCAGCCTGCTTCCTGGACAGCGCCGTGACCTGCGGCGTGCCTCTGTCCGGCTACGGCCTGCGCTACCGCTTCGGCCTGTTCAAGCAGAGCTTTGATGAAAACGGCGCGCAGCGGGAAGTCGCCGATGACTGGACCCGCTACGGCGATCCCTGGAGCTACCGCCGGGATAAGCATGCCGTCCGTGTGACCTTTGCGGATCAGACGGTCATTGCCGTGCCCTACGATATGCCCATCATCGGCTACGGCTGCGATAATATCGGTACCCTGCGCCTGTGGCAGTGCGAGCCGGAGCAGGAGCTGGACTTCGACGCCTTCAACGCACAGGACTATGCCAGAGCCCTGCTGCAGAAAAATCAGGCCGAGGACATCACCCGCGTCCTGTATCCCAACGATTCCACCTGGGACGGCAAGCGGCTGCGCATCAAGCAGCAGTATGTCCTTTCCAGCGCGTCCCTGCAGGATATTCTCCGCGTTTACCGCACCACCCACGGCAGCGATCTGTCCCAGCTGGGCAAGTTCGTGGCGGTGCAGCTCAACGATACCCACCCCGCCATGTCCATTCCCGAGCTGATCCGTCTGCTGATGGCGGATGGCGCCAGCTTCGAGCAGGCCTTCCAGGTCGCCCGCTCCACCTTCTCCTACACCAACCATACCGTCATGGGTGAGGCGCTGGAAAAGTGGGATCTGAATCTGCTGGGCTCCGTGGTGCCGGAGATCGTCCATATCATCCGCATGATCGATGAGCGCTGCCGCCGTGAGCACGGCCATCTGTGGATCATCCGGGACAATCAGGCCCATATGGCCAATCTGTCCGTCTATGTTTCCACCGCTGTCAACGGCGTGGCCCAGATCCACTCCGAGATCCTGAAGCGGGATCTGTTCCGCGACTGGTATGCCGTCTACCCCGAGCGCTTCCAGAATAAGACCAACGGCATCACCCCCCGCCGCTGGCTGGGCCTGTGCAACCCCGAGCTGACAAAACTGCTGGAGGAGCATGTGAGCCCCGGCTTCCTGACCCGTCTGGACTGGCTGCAGGTGCTGAAGCCCCTGATCGATGACAATCTGGTGAACGAGTTCAATGCCGTCAAGCGCGCCAAGAAAGAGCAGCTTTGCCAGGTCATCGCCGCCAAGGAAGGCGTGGAGCTGAACCCCAACTTCGTGTTTGATGTGCAGGTCAAGCGCCTGCATGAGTATAAGCGCCAGCTGATGAACGCCCTGTCCATCATGGATATCTATCTGTCCCTGAAGAGCGGCGAGCTGACCGATTTTGAGCCCACCGTGTTCATCTTCGGCGCCAAGTCCGCTCCCGGCTATCAGCGGGCAAAAGCCATCATCCGCTATATCAACCGCATGGCCAAGGTCATCAACAATGATCCTGCCGTGGCCGATAAGTTGAAGGTGGTCTTTGTCCAGAACTACAATTGCTCCTATGCCGAGCATATCATCCCCGCCGCCGATATTTCCGAGCAGATCTCCCCTGCAGGCACCGAGGCTTCCGGTACCGGCAACATGAAGTTCATGCTCAACGGCGCCGTTACCCTTGGCACCCTGGACGGCGCCAACGTGGAGATCGTGGAACAGGCCGGCAGAGAGAACAACTATATCTTCGGCGCCACGGTGCAGGAGATCGAAACCATCAAGAACCACTATAATCCTCTGGACTACTATCACGGCGATCCCGGCCTGAAGCGCGCTGTGGATACGCTGGTGGACGGCACCGTTCCCACCGATGATGAGCTGCGGGAGCTGCACAATGCCCTGCTCCACGGCACCCATTGGCACAGAGCCGACCATTACTATATCCTGAAGGACTTCCGTTCCTACCAGACAACCAAGCTGCAGGCCATCCGCGACACCCGCGACCGTATGGCCTTCGGCCGTAAGTGCCTGATGAACGTGGCCTCCGCCGGCAAGTTCTCCGCCGACCGCACCATCCGCCAGTACGCGGAAGAGATCTGGCACGTGTAATTTTAAAAATGCTCCCCGATGGGGAGCATTTTTAGTTGACAATGGACAATTGACGATGGACAATGATTGTGTCGGCTCCGCCGACGAATAAAAACGATTGGAGATCGTTTATGCAGGAACCCTGGTTTTTTGATTCCCATGCCCATTATGACAGCCACCGTTTTCAGGAGGATCAGGCGGAAGTGCTGGCTTCCATGGCGGAGCATCACATTGGCCGGATCATGAATGTGGGCTGTGATCTGACCTCCAGCCTGAAGTCTATCCGGCTGGCGGAGCAGTATGACTTTATTTATGCCTCCGTGGGCAGCCATCCCGACGATGCGGACAAGGTGGATGCCGGTCTGGTGGAGATGTACCGCAATCTGGCCTCCCATCCCAAGGTCATGGCCATCGGCGAGATCGGTCTGGACTATTATTATGAAGATGTGCCCCGGGCACGGCAGCAGGAGGCTTTTCGCCTACAGATGGCGCTGGCACAGGAGCTGCAGCTGCCGGTCATCGTCCACCAGCGGGATGCTTATGAGGATACCCTGCGGATCGTAGATGAGTTTCCCGATGTGAAGGGCGTGTTTCACTGCTTCTCCGGGTCGCTGGAATACGCCAAAGAAGTGGTCAAACGGGGATGGCACATCGGGTTTACGGGTGTGATCACCTTCAAAAACGCCAGAAAAGCCGTGGAAGTGGCCCAGTGGGCGCCGCTGAACCGTCTCTTGTTGGAGACGGACTGCCCCTATATGGCGCCGGAACCCTTCCGGGGCAGGCGGTCAGACAGCACCATGATCCCCAAAATGGCGAAAAAAATCGCCGAATTACGGGGCATTTCCGTGGAAAAAGTGGCCAAAATCACCCGGGAAAACGCCCTGAACCTGTTCAAAATCGGAGAAAAACCATGAAAAACATCCCTGTTTTCACCTCTTCCTACGGCATTGCGACCCTGATTTTGCGGGAAATTCCATGGAATGGCACGGCATATGTGCTGATTCGATCGGTTTGGAACGATCAAAAAGCAGCGCTGCTGGAGGAATGCAAAAGCTTCTGCCGGGCTGTGGGTACGGAGCGGATCTATGCTTCGTGGGAGCTGGAGGAGCTGCCCGCGGAGCCTGCGTGGGAGATGCGGATCATGACACGGCCCAAGGCAGGACTGCCGGAGCCGGAACAGCCCCTGACACTGGAGCCCCTGACAAAGGAAAACAGCGGAGATTATCTTCGGATCTACAATGCCTGTTTCCGGGAGGTACCCTGCGCGGCCTCCTATGACCGGACCAGTCTGGAGCCCCTCTATGGGGAGGATCTGGCGTGGCTGGCGAAGGTGGAGGGGGTATACGCCGGTGTGGCGGAGATCTCCAAGGCCGGACTGGAGGGAATCGCCGTGCTGCCGGAATACCGGGGACTGGGCTACGAACTGGCGCTGGCGGTTTTGCCCATGGTGCCCTCCACGGAGCTGCGGCTGAAGGTAGCCAGCACCAACCGTCGGGCCATTTCCTTGTATGAAAGGCTGGGTTTTGTATGCGCAGAGACAGAAAAACGCTGGTGGCGGCTTTAGGGAGACAAAATAGCTTTGCAAACGGCCCGATTTTGTGTTATACTAAATAGAAATCATGGAAGAAAGCAGGGGATCACGATGGAGCGTAAATTGGGTGGAGTTCCGGTGATGATCATTACTATTATTCTGGCGGGGCTGGGCTTTTTCCTGCGCCGCAGCCAGCTGCAAACGGCCTTTGATGCCATCGGAGTCATTCCCGGCAGCAAAATGCCGCTGATCTGGGTCACCATTCTTGTAGTGCTTTTGTTCGCGGCCATTTCGTTCCTGCTTCGGAAGAGAAAAAAGTATCAGACTCTCAGCAGCACGCGGATGCTGCCGCTGGTGGGTGGCTGTCTGGCAGGTGTTCTGCTGGCTGCCGGCAGCATCATGTCACTGCTGTCCATGGAGCAGAAGGCTGACCTGATTGTGGGGCTGGGCGGTATTCTGGCGGCACTGTGCTGGGTTGTTGTGTCAGTGCTGCGCCATCGGGGTGCAAAAGCCCATGCGGCACTGTATTTGCTTCCCGTGCTGTTTCTGGTGGTGGATCTGGTCTGCCAGTTTCGACTCTGGACCCGGGATCCTGTGATCCTGGACTACTGCTTTGATCTGTTGGCACTGATCGCGGCCATGTGCGCCCTGATTCATCTGAGCGGCTACTGTTTTGATCAGGGCGGACGCCGGATCACGGTGTTCTATGCCTTGTGCGGCGTGTTTTTCAGCGCTGTTTCCATGGCGGGGACTCCTGTTGCGGAGCTGCTGAGTTATCTGGGCGTGGCAGTATGGCTGCTGGTGCAGCTGTGGCTGCTGCTGCGTCCCATGCCCCGGAAACCGCGGGGAGAGGAAGAATAAATTCTGTTTCCAAATCGCGCAGATTCTTCTGCGCGATTTTATGTAAGAAGGAGGGGAAACCGAGTGGAACGCAACAACCCTGTGGGATTTTTCGATTCCGGTCTTGGCGGCATCAGTGTGCTGCAGCAGACCCGGAAGCTGCTTCCGGCGGAAAACTATCTGTATTTCGGAGATTCCCTCCATGCGCCCTATGGGATCCGCAGTGCGGAGGAGGTCCTGAACCTATCCGTGCGGGCAGCGGAAAGGCTGCTGTCTGAGGGCGCCAAGGCCATTGTGATCGCATGCAACACGGCTACCTCCGCTGCGGCGGCAGAGCTGCGGCAGCGGTATCCGGAGGTGCCCATCATCGGCACGGAGCCTGCTCTGAAGCCTGCGGTGGAACGCCATCCCGGCGGGCGGGTGCTGGTCATGGCGACAGCCATGACCCTGAAGGAACAGAAGTTCCATGACTTGTGGATGCAGTATGCCGATCAGGCGGAGATTGTCCCCGTATCCTGCACCGGATTGATGGAATTTGTGGAGCGGGGGCAACTGGATGGGGTTGAAGTGGAGCGGTATCTGCTGGAGAAGCTGGAGCCTTTTGCCAAGGTGCCGGTGGATGCGGTGGTGCTGGGATGCACCCACTATCCCTTCCTCCGTCCGGTGCTGCGGCGGCTGCTGGGCAGAAGTCCGGAGATTCTCGATGGCGCCGAGGGCGTGGCACGGCAGCTGTGCCGTCAGCTGGAGATTCGGGATCTGCTGCGGCAGTCCGATCGCCCCGGACAGGTGGAATTCCGCAATTCCTCCCCGGAGCCGGAACTGCTGGAAAGAAGCGAAATGCTGCTCAGACGCAGCTTTTCGGAGAATGTCATGCAAACAGCTGAAATGAGAATAAAAAATGATGCATAAATTCTCATTTCTGGTTGATAAAAATACATAATTGCACAGAAAAATACAGGAAATATAAGATTATTCCAAAAAGAAAGATTAGACTTGAAAGTTGCGCATCGATGTGATACAGTAAATAAAGAAAATTCTGCGTTTTTGCAGATTTGAAGGAGCAACGGCCTTGGGATACCGAAAATACGCCAAAGACTATGAGATCGAATATGTGGATCAGCCGGGGAAAAAGCGGCAGAAAGCAGTTCGGATTTATGTCGGCCCGTATTTCAGGTTTGCTGCCGAACCGGATCGGATCCGGCGGCTGCGGTGGATCTATCTGGTTGGTATCGCCGGGATGGCGCTGCTCCTGCTGATTCCTATGTGTATCGACTGCGCCTTTACCCGTACCTGGTTCATTCAGGTGCCTGCTTCCGCGGCATGGATTCCGTGGATGTTTGCGGCAACTGCTGTGTGGCGGCTGTGGACGGCGGGGGAGAAGGTCACCCGGGAGCATTACGATCTGCTCCATGACCGGATGAGCGGCGCGAGCCTGTTTCTTCTGGGATTGACACTGGTTTCCGTGGTCGGATGCATTTTGCAGCTGAGCCGACTGACTCCTGCTGCGGGCGACTATATCACCTGTATCTGCGCCATGGGCGCCGCCACCTGCAGTATTGTGCTGTTTTCCAAGCGGAAGGAGCTGGAAATGGTGCAGGAGGAGAATCCCGAAAAGCCGCAGGCCGGGAAGAATAAGAAGTGATAATACGAAATGTCATTGCGAGGCCTGAAAGGCTGTGGCAATCATATCCCACAGCGGATGGGTGTGGAATACGGATTCCCACGTCGGGCTTACGCCCTCCTCGGAATGACAAGCTTTGAACCAAAACGCCATGGCGTTTTTTCATGGATATTCCATATCCATGAGCTGTTTTGTTATCCAAGTATTTTTCGGTTTAAACCGTTAAATAAAATAAAAATTAGGAGGAAAAGAAATGAAATCCAAACTCACAAAGACTCTCTCTCTGATGCTGGTCTTCGTGCTGGTTCTGGGTGTGTTCGCCGGCTGTGCTGCCAAGAAGCCTGAGGCTTCCGAAGCCAACACTCTGGTGTTTGCCAACGACTACATGTCCCAGAAGTTTAGCCCCTTCTTCGCTGATACCAGCTACGACCAGGACGCCGTTGCCATGACGCAGGTGTCCCTGCTGACTTCCGACCGTGAAGGCAATGTTGTCCTGAACGGTAAGGACGGCGTGGTCATTCCCTACAACGGCACTGACTACACCTACAACTCCATTGCCAACTGCGAAATCGTTGAGAACGCTGATGGCACCGTTACTTACAAGATCGACATGCGCGACGACGTCAAGTTCTCCGACGGCAAGAAGCTGACCGCTGACGACGTCATCTTCACCATGTACGTTCTGTCCGACCCCACCTTTGACGGCTCTTCCACCCTGTACTCTCAGGCCATTGTTGGTATGGAAGACTACCGCGCAGGTATGGACACCCTGTTCAACCTGATGGCTGCCGCTGGCCGCGACAACACCGACTTCACCTACTGGGATGAAGCCAAGCAGACTGCTTTCTGGGCTGACGTGGACCAGGCCGGCGCCAAGTTTGCACAGGAAATCGCTGACTACTGCATCGATGCAGGCTACGGCACCAATGTTGCTGAAGGCGCTGCCGCATGGGGCTTCGCCGGCCTGGCTGAGGACGCCACTGCTGCAGACTTCTTCGCTATGATGTATGATGCATACGCAGGCGATCTGGTTACCATGAACAGTGTTGAGTCCGCAGGCACCTCCCTGTTTGACTTCATGGAGAACTACTCCGACTACACCATCGGTGTTTCCGTCGGCTCCGGCGCTGACAACATCGCTGGCATCAAGAAGACCGGCGACTACTCTCTGGAGATCCTGGTCGAAAGAGTTGACCCCACCTTTATCTATCAGCTGACTCTGCAGGTTGCTCCTCTGCACTACTACGGCGATGCCGAGCAGTATGACTACGAGAACAACAAGTTCGGCTTCCCCAAGGGCGACCTGAGCATGATCCGCGCTAAGACTACCACCCCCATGGGCGCCGGCCCCTACAAGTATGTCTCCTACGAGAACAACGTTCTGTCCTTCGAGGCCAACGAAACCTACTTCCTGGGCGCTCCCAAGATTCCTTACTTCAAGATCCAGGGCGTCGGCACCGCTGACAAGGTCACCGGCATGACCACCGACCTGTTCGATGCCACCGTTCCCAACTTTAACGATGACGACATCGCTGCCATTAAGGGCCACAACCCCAACGGCGAGCTGGTTGGCGAAAAGCTCACCACTCTGACCACTGACTTCCTGGGCTATGGCTACATCGGCATCAATGCTGACAACGTCAAGGTCGGCGACGACAAGGCTTCCGACGCTTCCAAGGCTCTGCGCCGCGGCATCGCTACCATCATGGCTGTCTATCGTGAGCCCGTTGTCTATGCTTACTACGGCGACCGCGCTGCTGTTATCCAGTACCCCATCTCCAACACCTCCTGGGCTGCTCCCAAGCCCGCTGACGAAGGCTACAACCTGGCATACTGCAAGGATGCTGACGGCAACGTCGTCATCACTGCTGACATGACCCAGGAAGAGAAGGTCGCTGCCTCCAAGGAAGCTGCCATCTCCCTGTTCAAGGCTGCCGGCTACACCTTTGACGAAGCTTCCGGCAAGTTCACCGCTGCTCCCGCCGGCGGCGAAATGGAATGGGAAATCATCATCCCCGCTGACGGTGTTGGTGATCACCCCGCCTACGGCATCCTGACCGAGACCAAGAACGTTCTGGAAGAAATGGGCCTGACCCTGATCATCAATGACCCCGCTGACTCCAACGAGCTGTGGGATGCTCTGGATGCAGGCACCTGCGATATGTGGGCCGCTGCATGGGGCGCAACTCCCGATCCCGATATGTATCAGGTCTACCACTCCTCCAACGTCCACGGTCTGGAAGGCTCCTCCAACTCCAACCACTACGGCATCCAGGATCCCGCTCTGGACGAGCTGATCATGGAAGGCCGTTCCTCCACCGATCAGGCATTCCGTAAGGCTACCTATAAGGAAGCTCTGGAAATGCTGATGGATTGGGGCGTTGAGCTGCCCACCTACCAGAGACAGGAAGCTACTCTGGTTTCCACCACCCGTATCAAGGTCGACACCATCCCCGGTGATCTGACTCCCTACTACGGCTGGCTGGCAGAGGTCCATACTCTGGAGCTGAACTAAATATCTGACTTTGACGGATATTGCCCCGGGAGTCTTCCGGCTCCCGGGAATACCGGACATGACCATGGGCGGAAAACCGCCCATGGTCTGTGTGGGTATTTGGGGCACCTGTCCGGGCGCTGTGTCGTGTGGCCTGAACAGGCAAATCTGAACCCGGCGAAGGACGGATTTAGATTTGCCTGCTCAGACAGACAGGGTGAATGAATAGAATCATTGCCTGCAAGTTAGAATACTCAAGAAGAAAAACGGTGATAGAATGGGAAAATTTATTGTTAAGCGTCTTTTGATGTCAGTCGTGATCCTGTTTTGTGTCATGCTGATCATTTATACGCTGATGCACAGCCTGCCTACCAACTATATTGAGACCATGGCCCAGCAGCTGGCACAGCGTCCCGGCGGCAATAAGTCCGCTGCGGAATGGCTGGCCGATCTGAACGCCCAGTACGGTATGGACAAGGGCATCATCGGCGGCTTCTTTACCTGGCTGGGCAACGCAGTCAAGGGCGATTTCGGCGTCAGCTGGGTCCACAACGTACCTCCTACGCAGAAGTTTGCCGATGTTATCTGGGTCAGCTTTATTCTGGGTGCGGTGTCTCTGTTCTTCGAAGTGATCATTGCCATCCCCCTGGGTGTGCTGGCTGCCAGAAAGCAGTACAGCGCCGCCGATTATGCTGTCACGGTCATTGCACTGGTCGGTATCTCCATGCCCACCTTCTTCGTGGCAACTTTGTTGAAGCTGGTGTTCGGCGTGTATCTGGGCTGGTTTGAGATCTCGGGCCTGATTTCCGCCCGTTATTACGATACCCTCTCCGCCTTTGGCAAGGTGGTCAATCAGGCATGGCATCTGGTCCTGCCCACCATTACCATCGTTGTGATCTCCATTGGCGGCCTGATGCGCTATACCCGTACCAACATGCTGGAAGTGCTGAACGCCGACTATATCCGTACTGCTCGTGCCAAGGGCCTGCCGGAGAAGAAGGTTATCAACTATCATGCCTTCCGTAACACACTGATCCCGGTGGTGACCATTCTGGGCGGCAGCCTGCCCAGCCTGTTCTCCGGCGCACTGATCACGGAGCAGCTGTTCTCCATCCCCGGCATTGGCTATACGGCCTATCAGTCCATGATCGTTGGTGATATTCCCTTCACCATGTTCTATCTGTCCTTTATGGCCATCCTGACTCTGCTGGGCAACCTGATCGCGGATATTATGTACGCTGTGGTTGACCCCCGCGTGCGCCTGAGCTAAGGAGGTAGACCAATGGAAAAACGGAATTTTAACGAAGCGCTGAAGCAGCGCGAGCTCCGTGAGCGGGAGGAAAACGCTCGCCGCGCCGGCGAAAACGAAATGACGCTGGACGATGCAGCCCGTGTCAAGGTTCTCAGCCCCGGTATGCTGGTCTTTAAGCGGTTCATCCGCAACAAGCTGGCCATTGTCGGTTCTGTGATCCTGATCTGCATGTTCCTGTTCGCCTTCCTGGGCCCCTACTTCTATCGTTACGGCCAGACGCAGGTGTTCAACGCCTATAAGCTGCTGAACATCAACTACGCTAACGCCGAAGAGCGTACGGATTACACCGTCTACCAGATCGAGGATCTGGGTATCAGCACCACCACCAAGAACCTGTTCAACTCCATCATTCTGGATATGGAAGCTGCCGAGCAGAATGTGAGTGTTGTCACCGATAAGTCCACCGGCATGGATGTCATGGTGGAAAAGCTGGGTGAAAATGTCTACACCATGGGTCTTGGTGAAAAGACCGATGTGGCCACCTATACCATGGGCGATCCCGTCGGTACCTTCAATACCAAGCTGGGCATGTCCTATGCCGGCGATCCGCTGGATGCCGACTTCGACAAGGCCGTGCGTACGGCTGTTGCTGAAAACGCAGCCCAGCTGGAGTATGACGGCGTCACCTATCTGATCATGCCCGGTTCCATCGAACGTGAGCGCTTGGTCTACAGCGCCGATGCCGGTACGTTGAAGTACGCCGGCGGAGATAAGGGCGATGCTTTCTCCGAAAAGATTTTTGAAAACCTGCAGACCGGTTCCTTTGAGGACGGCGGCGTGATTTACACCGTTGCTGCCACCGATGCCGGTGCATATGCTGTGTATTCCACGGAGCGCGGCGCCATTTCCTTCGTGGCCTCTACCTTTGTCTTTGACGCCGTGCAGACCGGCACCAACTTCTCCGATGCCTTCAAGATCGAAGCACTGATGAACATGTACGGCGACGGCGAGTTTGAAGCCGACGGCCAGACCTACACCATCGGCGGCGATGAGGACGGTCTGAGCGTCTACACCGCCGAAGGCGAGCAGGTTGCCGCTATTTCCACCTTCGTTGTCCGCCGCTACAACGGCGAGGACACCCTGAGTCTGGAATTCAAGGCCATGACCCGTGAAGTGGTTGCCAAGATGGAGGAACAGGGGCTTAACACCAGTTCCTTTACCTTTGAACTGCCGCAGCTGGATGAAAACGGCATGACCGTGCTGGATGAAAACGGCAACGAAGTGCTCATAGAGTCCGAGCTGATCGTTAACAACAAGGTCACTGACTATGTGGTAGTCTGCGAGCAGTACACCAATATGCTGGACCGCTTCGCCGCTCCCTCTGATGAGCATCCCTTCGGCACCGACGGTGACGGCATGGATATTCTGGCCCGTATGATGGCCGGCGGCCGCATCTCTCTGCTGGTCGGTTTCGTGGTCGTCATTCTGGAGATCATTCTGGGCGTTATCATGGGTGGTATTGCCGGCTACTTCGGCGGCTGGGTGGACAATCTGGTCATGCGTCTGGTGGATATCTTCTACTGCATCCCTTCCATGCCTATCCTGATCATTCTGGGCGCCATGCTGGATGCCCTGCGTCTGGAGCCATACATCCGATTGATGTGGCTGATGGCGGTTCTTGGCTTCCTCGGCTGGGCCAGCATTGCCCGACTGGTTCGCGGTCAGATCCTGTCCCTGCGTGAGCAGGACTTCATGGTGGCAACGGAGGCTACCGGCCTGCCTGTGTCCCGCCGGATCTTCCGACACCTGATCCCCAACGTCATGCCTCAGCTGATCGTCACCGCTACTATGGGCCTGGGTTCCGTCATTCTGACCGAGTCCACCCTGTCCTTCCTGGGTCTGGGTGTCAAGCACCCCATGGCAACCTGGGGCACCATGATCAACTCTGTGGCAACCTCTGCCCAGTCCATGATCACCTACACCTATATCTGGATTCCGGTTGGCCTGCTGATCTGCCTGACGGTTATTGCCTTTAACTTCGTCGGCGACGGTCTGCGTGATGCCTTCGATCCCAAAATGAAGCGCTAAGGAGGTGGGAAACAATGGCAAAGAATACTGAAAAAAAGGGAAGTTATATCTCCGCCAAGGCTTCCCGCCAAATCTCCAGGTTTAATCGTAAGCTGACGAAGAAGCTGGAGAAAGAACGCAACGATGCCGGTAAGGATCCGGCTCTGTATACTACCACCATGAAGGATCCCGGCAACGTTGTGGAATTCGATAACGTCTGCACCTACTTCTTCACGGATATCGGCACGGTTCGCGCCGTTGACGGTGTCACCTTCAATGTGCCCAAGTGCTCCACTGTGGGCGTTGTGGGCGAGTCCGGCTGCGGCAAGTCCGTCACAAGCCTTTCCCTGATGCAGCTGCTGCAGCGCCCCACCGGTCAGACCGTTGGCGGTGAGATCCGCTTCAACACCGGTGACGGCAAGGCGCTGAACATTGTCAAGGCCCCCACCTCCAAGATGCAGGAGATCCGCGGCAACCGCATCTCCATGATCTTCCAGGAGCCCATGACCTCCCTGAACCCGGTCTTTAAGATCGGCCAGCAGGTCAACGAGGTTCTGGAGCTGCACCATCCCGAAATGTCCGAGGAAGAGGTCAAGGAGCGCACGCTGGAGATGCTGGAGCTGGTTGGCATTGCCAACAAGGAAGGCGTCTACAATATGTATCCTCACGAGCTGTCCGGCGGTATGCGCCAGCGTGTGATGATCGCCATCGCTCTGGCCTGTACCCCCGAACTGATCATTGCCGACGAGCCCACCACGGCTCTGGACGTGACCATTCAGGCACAGATTCTGGATCTGCTCCGGGATCTGAAGGATAAGATCAATTCTTCCATCATGCTCATCACCCACGATTTGGGCGTGGTCGCCAACATGGCGGACTATGTGGTGGTCATGTATGCAGGTCGTGTCATCGAAAAGGGCACCGCCGATGATATTTTCCACAACCCCTGCCATCCCTATACCATCGGCCTGATGAAGTCCAAGCCTGTGGTGGGCAAGAAGGTGGACGAGCTGTACAACATCCCCGGCAGCGTTCCCAACCCGGTCAATATGCCTGACTACTGCTATTTCAAAGACCGCTGCGAGATGCAGTGCGAGCACTGCAAGGGCATGTATCCCCCCGAGATCAAAATCAGCGATACGCACTTTGTCTCCTGCTACCGCTATCTGGAGCAGGGCGAGGTAATGGGTTATCCCAAATCTACGAATGTGGAGGAGCTTTGATATGGCGGAAGAAATCAAGAACGGCACTTACGCGCTCAACAGCTTCGACGGCGCAGAACAGGATCCCCAGTATCTGCTGGTGGTTAAGAACCTGAAAAAGTATTTCCCCATCAAATCCAGCTTCTTCAAAAAGACCATCGGTCATGTGAAGGCTGTGGACGGCATTTCCTTCAAGATCAAGCGCGGCACCACCATGGGTCTGGTCGGTGAGTCCGGCTGCGGCAAGTCCACCGTCGGCAAAACCATCCTGCGCCTGCAGGACAAGACCGATGGCGAGGTGTTCTTCAATGGCACTGAAATTTTCGGACTGAGTAAGGAAGAGCTGCGGAAGAACCGCCCCAACATTCAGATCATCTTCCAGGATCCCTATTCCAGCCTGTCCCCCCGTCTGCCCATCGCGGAGATCATCGGCGAAGGCGTCCGGGAGCACGGAATCGTGCCCAAGGAAGAGCATGACGAGTATATTTCCCGCATCATGAAGGCCTGCGGCCTGCAGGAGTACCACAAGGACCGCTATCCCCATGAGTTCTCCGGCGGCCAGCGCCAGCGTATCTGCATCGCCCGTGCTCTGGCTCTGAACCCTGATTTCATCCTGTGTGACGAGCCGGTTTCTGCTCTGGACGTGTCCATTCAGGCCCAGATCATCAACCTGCTGCGGGATCTGCAGAAGGAATTCGGTATTACCTACCTGTTCATTTCCCATGACCTGTCTGTTGTCGAGCATATCTCTGACACCGTCGGCGTCATGTATCTGGGCAGCATGGTGGAATATGCCCCCACGGAGAAGGTCTTTGCCAACCCCATGCACCCCTACACGCAGGCGCTGATCTCCGCTATCCCCGTGCCCGATCCCGATTACAAGATGGATCGTGTGGTGCTGGAAGGCTCCATTCCCTCTCCCGCCAATCCTCCCGCAGGCTGCAAGTTCCATACCCGCTGCAGCAAGTGCATGGAGGTCTGCAAGCATTCTGTGCCTGATTTCATGGAGCTGGAGCCCGATCACTTCTGCGCCTGCCACCTGTACAATTCGCCTGAACGTCAGGCAGAACTGGAAGCACAGCTTCCCAAGGAAGGTTAAATGGCAAAAAAACGCAAGCAATATGACGATGATGACGGCCGTGTGATCTCCAAAATGAATGTGGATGGCATGCCGTGGTACGTGGAAACACCGAAAAAGAAAGAACAGTCCTCGCAGGAGCTGGAGCTGACCAAGGAAGAATCCAGAGCCGTCCTGTGGGGCACCATCAAGGCAGGCCTGCTGATCGCGGGCGTGTTTGTGGTGGCAGCACTGATCTTTATTCTGTTCTGCATCTACGTCTGGTTCCGATAATATGCCAAAACCCTGTTTTCCAAACCGGAAAACAGGGTTTTTTGATCGGAAACGGTTTTGTTCATTCCCCCAGAACGCCCATGGTCATCAGCATACCCAGACGGAAGCCCTCAAAAAAGCACTCCGGCAGCTCCAGCATATCGGCACTGAGCTGTTCGTCCAGAAGCTGTTCCATTTCCTGCTGCAGGGCAGGATCGATGGCGTTGAGACGAGACAAAAAGGCTTCATGGCGGGCATAGCAGGCCTTCCGTTTTGCCTGATGGGCGGGATACTCCCGGGTAAAGCGCTCCGCGGGATGAATTTCACCATAGTAGAGCGGATAAATGATATTGGAAATAATAGGATCACCTCCTTTATAACATAAATATAACATATAATAATTAAAATTTCAATTATAAAATATGTTTAGAAAGAGGTGATTTTTTTGGAGCAAAAACCGTTGGTTGTTTATGCAAAAGGAGAGGACGGATATAAGACATTTTCCATCCGCATTAGAACAGATACTGTGGAAAAAATTGATAACATTGTGAAGCAAACCGGAAGAACAAGGAATGAATTGATTGGCATCTTCTTGGAGTATGCTGTTGAATGGTGTAAAGTTGAAACCGAGAATGTGTAGAGTAGGGGCAACCATTGGTCGCCCGCAAGCCTTCTCCTTGAGGAGAAGGTGGTCCGAAGGACCGGATGAGGTGTAGGACAGTCATTTTCCGCAACGCACTGCCCTATGCTCCGCAGGCCCGATTTCTTTTGTTCGGGCAGATTATCATATGAAGTGCAACACAAAATAAAAAAGACAACTCACGAGAAAACCTGTAAAATGGAAAGTGACCAAACAAACCATACAGGAGATAATCTCATGAGTTGTTATCATCATC